>JANMSA010000271.1:0-6204 GCA_031388865.1 Acidobacteriota bacterium
GGTCACACTCGAATGGCCGAACAGAACCTGCACGACCCGAATACTCGTGCCACGCTCGAGCAGGTGTGTCGCGAACGCATGCCGCAGACTGCGAACTGTGACTCGCTTGCCGAGCTTTGCAACTGCCGATGCGCGCTTGCAGCACTTCTGAATGGTGGTCAAGCCGATCGGGCGATCCGCGTGCCGCGGGCTGGGAAACAGCCAGAGCTTCGGACGCTCACTCTTCCAGTACTCCCGCAGCAGGTCGAGCAACACTGGTGAGAGCGTGACGTAGCGATCCTTCTTTCCTTTGCCACGCCGAACGTGGATGACCATTCGGGCGCTGTCAACATCCCTTGCCTGCAGATGGCAAGCTTCTGCGGCAGACGTAGCCCGCAGCTATACGTCACCGTCAACAGCATCCGATAACGAATCACCGGCACCGCCTCGAGAAAGCGCAAAACCTCCTCGGCCGATGGAATCACCGGTAGAGCCTTCTCATCGCGCATGAAGGCCGTCGCGGAATGAGGTCCTCCCAGCCCAGAACCTCGCGATAGAGAAATCGCAACGCGCACATCGCGATGTTGAATCCGCTCCACGATACCCTGCGCGTCTCCCGCAGATGAATCTGCCACTCACGGGGCGGCCTCCGACTACGCGTGCTCAAAGTCGCGCGCAACTTCACGCGCTCGTTGTTGCGCAGCACGAAGACGTCCACGGTCCCGCCAGGTTTGTGATCCTGCAGCGCGTAGGTCATGTCGTACAGGTTCTCGATGCGCGTGCCGGCCATTTCGACGAGCACGTCGCCGCCCTTGAGGCCCGCTTTGTCTGCAGGGCTGCCAAGGCGAACACGACGCCATCGGTGTCGACGATCTCGGCGGCGAGCTGGAATGCAGCACCTCGTCCGCGGCGCTCCTGAATGACCACCTCGATGCCGTGATCGCGATAAATATCAAGTGTGCCGTCGGTCGAACCGGGATCGATGGCGATGACGCGGTCGAACAGCGCGGGCGGAATCTTCGGCAGAAGATGCGGGAGCGCCTCGCGCTCGTCGAGCGAGAGAATTACGAGCGTGATGGTCACCGGACGCTATCATAGCCACTCCGCAGGGTCGCGGACGCGATGGAGGACAGGCTAAGCTTCAAACCAAGTCATGAACAACTTGGCGTATCGCACGCTCCGTCGTGCCTTCGAGGGACGCCGGGTGTTTCTCACCGGGCACACCGGGTTCAAGGGGTCGTGGCTCGCGCTCTGGCTCGCTGAACTGGGTGCGAATGTGTTCGGATATGCACTGGCTCCGGACGCGGACTCGTCGATCTTCTCGCGACCGGAGCTCGAAGGATTGATGCAGGGACACGAGCTCGGTGATGTTCGGGACTTCGACCGGCTCAGGGCCGCCGTCGGGCGCAGCCAGCCTGAATTCGTCGTGCACATGGCCGCGCAGTCGCTGGTGCGGCGCAGCTACGCAGACCCTCTCGCAACGATTCAGACAAACATCCTCGACACCGCCAACCTGCTCGAGGCAGTGCGCCTCGAGCTCTCCGCCTGCGCAATCCTCGTCGTGACCAGCGACAAGTGCTACGAGCCGGGCGCTGGTGGCGGCGCTCATCGCGAAGAGGATCGGATGGGCGGCCACGACGTTTACTCGATGACGAAGGGAGCCGTGGAGCTGCTCACTTCCGGTTATCGACGCAGTTTCTTTCCGCCGTCGGATTGTGGCAGTCACGGTGTTGTTGTTGCTACCGCCCGGGCCGGGAATGCCATCGGTGGCGGTGACTGGGCGGCGGATCGCATCGTGCCGGACACGATCCGGGCCTTGGCAGCGAGCCGGACGATCGAGGTGAGGAACCCCGAGGCGGTCCGGCCCTGGCAGCACGTGCTGGAGCCGCTGTCCGGGTATCTCACCCTCGCCTCGAAGCTCGATGTGCGAAGCGATACTGACCGCTCCCAGTTCTGCGGCGGCTGGAACTTTGGTCCGCGTGAAGAAGACTGCGTGACCGTGAGTGATGTAGTCGATCGAGTGGTCGATGCCTGGGGTTCCGGCGTGTGGACGGACATCAGCACGCCACAAGCGCCTCCTGAGAGGGACGTGCTGAGACTCAGCACACTCAAGGCATCGTCTCCGTTGACCTGGTGTCCACGATGGAGACTGGACCAGGCCGTGCGCCGGACCGTGGACTGGTATCGGGCCGATGAGCGCGCCGCTTCGCCGTCCGAACTGCGCGCCCCGTGCCTCGAACAGATCACCGATTACATGGCTGACGCTTCTTGAGCGAGCTCGCGCAAATGCAGGAGGAGGAGCTCGCCGCGGAGATCCTCGAACGCGTTCGGCAGATCGCCCGTCTGCGCGCCGGAGGCTCACAGCCATTCCTCGCTGGCGTCACTGCAGTGAGGTATGCGGGCCGCGTTTATGACGAGGCGGAGATGACGAATCTCGTCGAGAGCGCGCTCGAGTTCATGCTCACCGCCGGACGCTGGCACAAGTCGCTCGAGCAACGTCTTGCCGCGTGGTACGGCGTGCCCCACGCGCGTCTTGTGAACTCCGGATCGAGCGCAAACCTCCTCGCGATCGCTGCGCTGATGAGCCCGGCCTGGGGCGATCGCCGGCTCCGGCGCGGCGATGAAGTCATCACGGTTGCCGCAGCTTTCCCGACCACTGCTGCGCCAATCATGCAACTCGGCGCGGTCGCGGTCTTCGTCGACATCAGTCTGCCTGGCTACAACATCGATGTGTCATTACTCGAGCAGGCCCGGACGTCAAAGACACGAGCGGTGGTCGTGGCACACACGCTGGGCAACCCGTTCGACGTCGCTCGCGTCGTGGAGTTCTGCGAGCGGCACGGCCTCTGGCTGATCGAGGACAACTGTGATGCCGCCGGCTCCACTTATGGCGGGCGAAAGACCGGTACATTCGGCGACGTCGCCACTCTCAGCTTCTATCCGGCTCATCACATGACGACCGGTGAGGGGGGCGCGGTCTTGTGCAGGAGCGACGCGATGAACAGAGTGGTCGAGAGCCTGCGCGACTGGGGACGGGACTGCTGGTGCGCGCCAGGTGTCGACAACACCTGCGGCAAGCGGTTCAAGTGGCAGCTCGGCGAGCTTCCCCGCGGATATGACCACAAATACGTATTCGCCGAGCTCGGGTTCAACCTGAAAATGACCGATATGCAGGCTGCGGTCGGCTGCGCGCAGCTCGAAAAGCTGGACGCATTCGGAGCAGCGCGGCGTGCGAACTGGACCTTCTTCCGCGATGCGCTGTCAGATCTAACCGAGCACGTCATCCTGCCGGAAGCGACCGCGGGATCGGACCCGAGCTGGTTCGGCTTCGTCCTCACAGTGCGCGAAGGGGCAGCGGTCTCTCGCGATGCACTTGTCCGCCATCTCGAATCGAAGCAGATTCAGACGCGCATGCTCTTCGCCGGCAATCTCGTGCGGCAGCCGGCGTTGACCCGTCTGGCGGAAGGCACGACGAGCCCCGGTTACTACCGCGTGGCGGGGGAGTTGACGCAGACCGACCGCGTCATGAATGACACGTTCTGGATCGGTGTGTACCCCGGACTCTCTGCCGCCGCGCGGTCATTTGTTGCGGAGGAGATCCGGCAAGCGGTTGTCTGCGGAGGACGGCGGTGACCCCGGCGCGCGTCCTCATTACCGGCGCCACCGGTTTCCTCGGCAGCCACCTCGCGCGCCGTCTCGTGCGCGATGGCCATGATGTGCACGTGCTCTCCCGTCCTGACTCGCGGCTACACACGCTCGATCCCGAGCGCAAATCGATTACGGTTCATGAGCTCGGGATGGACAGTACCGGCGTTCACGCCGCCGTCGCGTCCGCACGTCCGGAGCTCGTCTTCCATCTGGCATCGCTCTTTCGCGATCAGCACGCGGCTGAGGATGTCCGGCCGTTGATTCTCAGCAATGTGCTCCTGGGCGCCGAGCTGCTCGAGGCGATGACGGCGGAAGGTGTGAAACGGCTCGTGGTGGCAGGAACATCGTGGCAGCACTATGAGGATGCTGAATACGACCCGGTTTGTCTGTATGCGGCGACGAAGCAGGCATTTCGCGATCTCCTGACGTTCTGGTCAAACACCACTCCGCTCCGGACGGTGGTGCTCGAACTGTTCGACACATACGGTCCGGGAGACGAGCGGGCGAGAGTCATTCCGCTCCTGCTCACGATCGCGCGTGACCCCGAGCGACGGGAAGTCGCATTCTCAGACGGCCGGCAGCTGCTCGATTTCGTTCACGTCGACGATGTTGTTGAGGCGCTGTTGCAGGCCGGCGGGCACACCGCTGCCCTGCCGGCGGGTGTGACTGAGACCTACGTAGTCGCCACCGGGGAGCCTGTTTCGCTCCGGCATCTCGCCGCCATGATCGAGTCGTTCACCGGTCATTCGCTTCCCATCCGCTGGGGCGCAAGGCCCTATCGCGCTCGGGAGGTGATGCGGCCATCGTCGCGTGGCAAGCGCCTGCCGGCGTGGGCGCCTCGAATCAGTCTGGGCGATGGAGTCGGTCAACTGGTGGGTGCGTGTGCTGAGTGAGATCGAGACGGCGCTCCCTGGCTGCTTCCTCATCCGACCGCACCGCTTCGTCGATGAGCGCGGCACACTGGTGAAGTCGTTTCATTCTCCGACCTTCGAGGCACTGGGACTCGAGAGTGTGATGCGGGAGACGTTCTGGTCGACATCGAAACGATCCGTCCTTCGAGGTCTGCACTATCAGGCCCCTCCGCACGATCACGCGAAAATCGTGACGTGTGCGCGCGGTGAGATGTTCGCTGCCGTTGTCGATCTGCGGAGCCGATCGTCAGCATTCGGCCAGCACGTCGTCTTCGAGCTCAATGCGGGTGACCCGATGGTGATCTACGTGCCACGCGGAATCGCTCACGGCTACCAGGCGCTCACGGACGATTGCCTCGTTCTCTATCAGACGTCATCCCCTCATGAGCCGGAGGCGGACCTCGGAGTCCGCTGGGATTCGTGTGGAATTCCCTGGCCTCAGATCCCGACGCTGTCTTCTCGCGATCGGGCACTGCCGTCGTTCGACGATTACGCGCGCGATCCGGGGTTCGAGTGATGTCCCTGAATTCGGCGCCGCTGGTTTCCGTGCTGATCCCGACGTTCAACCAAGGTCATTACATTCGCGAAGCCGTCGATTCCGCGTTGTCACAGAAATGGCCGTCGGTCGAGGTAGTGGTGTCCGACAACCATTCCACCGATGACACCGCGGCAGTGCTGAAGCGCTGTCAAGACTCACGACTGCGCGTGATCCGTCCGGCCGCTCACGTCTCAATGTTTGCCAACTACCAATATGCGGCGGAAGCGGCGGGAGGACGTTACGTCGTGTGTCTCTCTTCTGATGACACGCTGCGATCGGACTTCATCTCCACACTCGTTCAATGCCTCGAGGAAGACGCACGACTCGCGTATGCGTACTCGGCGTGCGAGCTGATCGACAAAGACGGCCGGCGCCGCGGCACGAGCAGGCACCGCTTCGGCTCGCGGCGACGCAATGGCCGCCGTGAGCTTCGTCATGCGATCGGCGGACATCGCGGAATCTTGTCAGCCATGCTGATCCGTCGTCAGAGCTTCATCACCGCCGGCGGATTTGATCCACGATTTCAGATCGCAGGCGACTGGTCGCTCATCCTCAGGCTGCTAACGCAGGGCGACGTCATGTACGTCGATCGGGAGCTCGCCCAATACCGCGTCTGGAATACGACAGACCGCGACAAGCGAATCGCTGAGCACGTCGAAGAAGTGGCGTGGATGTACAAGAACGGCATGACTGCGATCGTCAGTGATGCCCTCGTGTCACGGGAGGAAGTGGACCGCGCAATGCGCAACACGATGCGCAAGTTCCGCCGGCAGCTGGCGAGGATGCCTGGGGCAATGATGGCGACGGCGATCAACACCGCAGAACAGCACGGAGGAAAGCTGAGCGTCATCGATCGTTTGGTCCTGACGATCCGAAGGGTCCTCGGCGCCTTGCGCAGACTCGGCAGAGGGCACTTCGCGTCCTGACGGTTGGCCGTGCCTCGACAGAAACGATTAAGGCGCTAGATTTCCAGCACCTGCGCGTGAAGATGGACTCGGCAACTGACGGCGTGCTGCAGATGCAGCTCGAGATCAAGGACCGGAGCGGGACGGCGGCCGGTGGCGCGGTCCACAGCGGTGAAACGCGCCTGACCTCTTTTGGTCCGCAGTTTCATGTGCCACGAGAAGC
>JANMSA010000299.1:0-2585 GCA_031388865.1 Acidobacteriota bacterium
CCGGGACGCGCTTTCAGGATCCGCATCCGGAGATGAACACCTATCTGACGGCGCTCATGGTCGACCTGCTCGATCCGGTGTCCACCACCACGGGTCTGTCGGGCAACCTACGGCGAGCCCGCCGGCACCTCACCAGCCAGATCGAGTCGGGTGGACTGGTGCGCTACCACGGATTGCCGGACGGTCCTGGCATCGGGACGCTCGGCTGCGCCATCACACCGGACGTCGACGACACGGCTCTGGTCTGGCGGATCGCTCCCGGTCAGGACCGCGCGCTCCTGTCGACCGCTCTGGGGACCATCGACCGTTATCGAACGCCGGAGGGCCTCTACCGCACCTGGCTCGCGCCGCGGAATGCTTACCAGTGCATCGATCCGGGGAGCGATCCGAACCCTGCCGACCTCACCATCCAGATGCACCTGCTGCTGCTGTTGTCCGAAGTGCGTCCGCAGGCGGGTCGCGCGCTGTGTGAAGCGCTTCGATCCTTCGTCGACGACGATCGAGTCTGGGTCTACTATCGAAAGACGCCGCTGGTCGCGATGCTGCGAATGAACGACGTCCGCCGCGCGGGCTGCGAGCTCGCGTTACCCGAGTCGAGGATGCTTACGGACGTTGCGGGCCAGGAAGTCTGGATCTCCGTCGTGCGGCTGCTGGAACGCGCGGATTCCTCACGACGCTCGCGATCCGACGCGGAAAGCATCCGGGTGTTGCTGCTCCAGCTCGCGCAAGACGACTTCGCACCTTTGCGGACAAATCCGCCGCTTCTCTACCACAATGACCTCACGGCTAGCGTCTCCAGGTACTACTGGTCCGTCGACGTGGGCTATGCGCTCTGGCTCGAGCTCTATCAGAAACGATGACCAACCCAGCGATCCTCATCTCGGCAACCAGAAGTTCGGCATCTCGCTATTTCTCCTGTCTGCGCTTGCCAGACATCCTCGTACTTCAGGGCCCACCTCTGCTGGGCGCGGTCTTCGGAATCTCCAATCCCGGTGTGCAGGACCTCCGGTCACTGGTGACGCTGATGGTCGCCAACGTGTTTCTGATGGCGCACATTTTCATGCTCAATGATTGGTCCGGTCTGTCCGCCGATCTGTCTGACCCCAATAAAGCTGCAGGCGTTTTCACGGCCAGAGGGGCGGGACCGAGAGCGATCGCCGGCATGACGGCCGGACTGCTGGTGGTCGGTCTCTTTCTCTTCAGCCGCATCGCACCGATCACGCTCGGCCTGGCGCTGGCGATCGCCGCTTTGAGCGCGTTCTACTCACTCCCGCGATCCAACTGGAAAGGCCGGCCGCTCCTGAATTCCGCGGCCCATCTCGCCGGCGGAATCCTGCACTTCCTCCTCGGCTACTCAATGGGACGGGCCATCGACCGTCGCGGTGTAGTGATCGCCGCGTTCTTCGCGCTGATCTTTGCGGCCGGTCACCTGACTCAGGAGATCCGCGACTATCGAGGGGACGCCCTGAGCGGCATCAGGACCAACGCGGTGACCTTCGGGCAGAGCCGCACGTTCGCGGCGAGCCTGGTGCTGTTCACCGTGGCGCAAGGCCTCTTTCTGTTGCTGTCACTGGCCGGGATTCTCCCGCGTCCCCTCGCAGCTCTCGTCGCTTTCTACCCGATACAACTTTTCTGGTCGCTCGAGACCCGGCGCGAGGGCTTCACCTTTGAGAGCGTCTGCCGTCTGCAGATGCGATACCGCGCGCTGTACGCCGCGATCGGCCTGGTCATGGTCGCAGCGGTGTGGTTGGCCTCGGCGTGACTTCAGAGACCCTGCGGTGATGCATCGAACTGCGATCTGTCCATCCGCGGAAACGGGGGCTCGCGCCGGGAGATCACGCCGCGGGAGCCGCATCGCGATCGGCCGCCATGCGCAGTCGCAGAAACTGAACGTCGTACCGAACACCTTCGGCGTTCAGCGCTTTGAAGAGTGCGGGGAGGCCTTCGAGCTCAGGTGCGCGTGAGGTTCCGCGATCGTCCTGATCATCCAGGCGTCGGCCTCCTCGTGATCCGCAAACCGATACACGCCGCCAGGAATGAGGCCAACACCACGCAAGTGGTTCATCGTTCGCTGCATCGCCGCCGCATCACGAAGAACGTCTTCACCCTCGGGCCGTGTCGATACGCGTCGCACGGAAGAATCGTGGCATGCACACGACTGTGGCGAGACTCGATGGCCATGCCGTGTTTGATCGCGCAAGTCGCAGCAAAGACCGCCGGTTGCTGGGGAGGCAGGGACCGTTCACGGCGGCGACTGCGATCGCTTGAACCGCGCCCGTAATGATGTAACCATAGGCAACCCCTTCCTCAGATCGTAACAGGAGGTTGCCGATGGTGACTGAAGCCCTCATTCGCGTGTCCGATCTCACGCGCCGCTTCGGCCCGCGGGCCGCCCTGGCCAATGTGAGCTTGTCGATTCCGCGCGGCGCAGTCTTCGGCCTCGTCGGCGCAAACGGCGCGGGCAAGACGACACTCATCCGACACATCCTCGGTCTGCTGCGTGCGGAAAGCGGCTCGGTCCGTGTCTTCGGGCGCGATCCGGTTGCCGATCCGGTCGGCGTTCTGTCGCGCATCGGCTATCTATC
>JANMSA010000358.1:0-3812 GCA_031388865.1 Acidobacteriota bacterium
TTCTCTTCCTTCCGGAGCGCCTTCGCGGCAGCAGTAGGCAGCTTCACGATCCGCACGGCGTCTCGTTTGTGGAGGGTCGTTCCTCCATGCTTGGCGACGTTCGGCTCATGCGCCTTCTTTTTTCCGGTGACGGGATCGGTCACGTCCGTCCGCGCGTCCTTCAGCACGAGAATGTACTTCCCCATGCGTTGCTGGGAGTCCTGGCTGACGGCTGCACGAACGGTCGCCGGCGCGCCCAGCACGACGCAGAAAGCGAACGCTAAACAGGTTCCAGATCGCATCAATATGCCCGCCCCATGATTTCATTGATTTGAATGGCTGCGATCAACTTCCCCTTCACACCGGCGTTCGAATAGGTCGCTACTGGCGCGCCGAGAGCCTGGAGGGCCTCATTCATCCGCGCGCGGCATGTCGCGATGTGGACAGCCATGATGGTCGAGCCCGGAACAGGCAGCGGGTCGTCGTCGGAAAGGATGTTGGACCACGTCACTGCAGGCCAGCCGACCGTGGCACGGACGGAATTTACGGCCGCGAGCATAGGAGCAAGAGAGGAGGCACTAATGAGATCCCCTGCGGAAACAACCGCAAAGGTCGCCGTTGTGGCGACGTCCGAGTTCGTGAACACGCCCGACTCCAGTCGATAAGCGTACGTCTTTCCTGCCTGCAACGCGTTGTCGACGTAGCTCGTTCCTGTAACGTTTCCGAGTTCTTCCCAACCCGCGGAACCGCTCCGGCGCTGGATCGCGCCGCCTGTCAGTCCGGACCACGTCACCGTAATCTGAGTGTTTCCGGTCCGTGTGGCCACGAGGGTTGGGGGGACCGGTGCCTCGAAGGAGACGGTCACGTTGCGGGTAACAGGCGATCCGGGACAGCCGTTCGCGATTGTGACCGTGTAGGTCGTGGTCGCGGTCACTCCCGTTACCGTTACTTTGCGGCCAGTGCCGACCAGGCTCTGGTCCGAGGCGCGGCGCCACGTGTAGGTGCGCGGTTCGGTTCCCTCTCCGTTGGCGACCAGCGTGTAGCTTCCGTTCAGATTCGCCGTATACGTCGCCGTTCCGCCGGGTGCGATGCACTGATCGGAGACGATGGCCGAGGCGGATTCCACGCTACCGCATCCATTGGTGACCACCACCCAGTACGCCGTGGTCGAAGCAGGCGACGCCACATAGGACGGACCGGTACCTACTGGGCCGGATGGGTTATTGCTCCACCATTCGTACGAGAACGGCCCCGTACCATTCACAGCCACCGTCAAGGTCACCGAAGGCGTCGATCCGGACACGGTACCGCCAACGGGATCCGTGGCGATGGACGGCGAAGTGCAGGAATTTGAATAGTTCGAGCTGATCGATCCCGGCCGGGGCATCCCGCTGCCGTGCACGGTCTGGGTGTCCGTCATCGTGTTCGTTCTGGTGACGGCATTCCACATGCCATTCGGAGAATAGGTCATGCCGGAGACGAACCCTGTCACTCCGGTAAGCCTCGTCTGGTCATACGCGTAAGTCTGGTTGCGAAGAGGGTGCGTCAGCGGGGCGCCGCAGTCGACGCACATCGGGTACTCGATGATGCTCGGTAGACTGAGCTCATCGTAGGTCATGGCCATGTCGATCTGCCGATAGAGATCCCATCCAGTCTCGTTGGCGCCCAGTCCTCGGGTGATGGTCGTCCGGCGCGAAGTCCGACGGCCGGCCGTATCACCGTACTTGTAGATCTCAGCGACCTTATAGGTTGTGCCGATATCGTCGGTGGGGTGGTAGTTGTATCGCGCCGCCGTCAACAGCTTCCCCTTCCGTCTGTCGTCAGCCAGGTTGTCGCTACCGTAGGCGAAGGTCTTCATGACCCGAAACAAGGGGTAGTCGGGGTCGTTCGGAAAGTTCGGATCGAAGTACGGATTGCGGCCAAGGATCGTGACTGGGCGCTCGGCGGCATCGTAAACATAGCTCAGATCAAAGAGCGAGTTGGCGGCGCTCTGACTCTTTGTGATGACGTGTCCCCGCGCGTCATATGTATACGAGGTCATGCCTGCTTCGGGGTGCGATTCCCATCGAAGAAAACCGCGGCCGTCGTAGTCGAATGTCCGGTTCTGGACGACTGCGCCACCGGTGGGCTCCATCCTGACACCCACGAGCCGGTCGGCCGGGTCGTAGGTGTACTGCGTGATCGTATCGCTGCCGTTGGCGCTGGCGGCGCTCGTCGGGCCTGACTTCTCGGTGACCTTCACAAGACGCCCGAACGGATCGTGCTCCGCCGTCCTGATCTGGTTGGCATCGGCTCCTGGCAGCGCGAGGGATGATGTCTGAGTCTTGACGCGACTGCCCGTATACCCAAATGTGGTTTCCGAAGAGTCAGGGGCCTTGGTCTTGCCGAGGCGTCCGAGGGCGTCATAGGTGAAGACGGAGACAGGGAGGGACGGGGCCGTGCCGAGCTCGGACACGGTTGCCTTTCGCCCCATCGGGTCGTATGCAATTTCTCTCCGGCTCTGGCCGCCGCCCGGGTTTGTGACCCATTCGCGGATCACCCGCCCGAGCCCGTCGTAGTCGTAGGACTTCGTCGTCAACGTGACATTGCTATTGCTCTTCGCGCGCTCCGTGACTTTTGCGTTCACGGTGGACGTCGCGGGAATGTATTCGTACGTCATCCTGGCGGTGCCGGTGGGGATGACCGCGGACAGACGCGCTGAGGTATCGAACTGGTATGTCGTCGCGACGTCCGCGGAATCGACGCTCGAGCTGACAAAACCGGTGGACTGGTCGATGGTCGCCTGCATCACCCGAAGAACTTCGGCGCCTGTGCCGCTCAGGTAAGCACTATGGCTTCTGGCCCCGTGCTGGTAGGAGTGGCCGAGTTTGTATTGCGGCTGCGATGGCAGTACGAGTCCGGAGAGAGGCCCCGTACTCAGTGACTGATGATCGCCGCCGTAGTACGACTCGGACGTCACGTTCCCGAGGGCGTCTCGGCCGTATGCGGCGAGGAGATCAGTTGTACTCTGCGATCCGTCCGCAGCGCGCAGGGTGCGTTGCCGGTTCAAGAAACCCGTTGAAGCGTCGAACCAGACCTCGCTCTTGAGTGTGGCGGCCTTGTCGCTGACCGTTCTCGTGTCGAAGAGGCCGAGGAGCCACTTTGCACTGACGGGCGGACGATTGTTGGCCGGGATGTTCTGCCACGTCGCCGGATCGACGACGACAGGCGGCTTGTCAGGGTTGTAGTTCGTGGTCTCCACGCGGAGGTCGTCAGCACTCCACGATCCCTTGGTTGTGGTTTTTCGAAAATGCCCCAGACCGTCATACTCCGATCGCGTTGTGTCGATCTGGGCATTCCCGTCCTCGTGGAACACTGTGCGTGTTGCTACTTCGCGCCGATACTGCTCGTCTACGACCTCGATCAACTCGCGCGTTTCACCCTCGTAGCGCACATAGGTGGACACCTTTTGTTGCCGCTGTCCGTTAGCCAGTACCTCGAACGTACGCGAAGACAGACAAAGCGCATTCGGGTTCGTACGGCTACATGGTTGACCGTCCGCCAACCGCGTGAACGGAAGACCATACTCGCTCTTGTCGAAGGCACTCCCCCCATCGCCGAAAGCAAATGGCCAGACAGAAAAATAGTGTTCGGTCACCGACCTCCCGTCGGGCGGAGTGACGGTGACCGTAGATTGCTGTGCTCGATCTCCGGAACCCTCGCAGTAGTTCATCCATATCGGCGACGTCAGTCCTTGGGTATAGCTCCACGTTGCCGTACTGTCCGGGAGGATGATTTTCTTGCTCAGCAAGCCCTCCACCACCGAGAAGGGCGGGTCGGCGGGACGAAGATCG
>JANMSA010000391.1:0-26151 GCA_031388865.1 Acidobacteriota bacterium
CGCGAAGCGAGCGACCACCGGTCCATACAACACGCGATGATGTCGACCCCGGCAGGGGTCGCGGAGGAACTGGCGATCCGCCTCCGAATGCGAACCGCTACGCGACCCCTTGAGGGTCGATCTCCATTGCCGAAGCTATCCGGTGGTCGCTCGCATTGCTCTCACCACCGGCTACCGTACGCGCCGCCTCCAGCGGCGGTTTCTGCCGCGAGACTCGTTAGGGGAGTTTTCGCCAGGCGGCGCGAGTCGCATGAAGGCCCCTGCGCCCCTGCCGGGGCGCGAACGATGGGGAATCCGTTCAACCGGTGGTATCAGCGCTTCGCGCTTCAAGCACCGGCTATTTGCCATCACGCCTCCGGCGTGCATGACGCGCCTTCGGCGTGACGGTGGAAGCGGCCCACAGCGGCTCACTGCTCTCATCTCCTGACAGCTGCGAGCTGATTCAACTGACGTTTGCGTGCGTGGGCGGGGCTGGTTCCGGCTCGGGGAGCGGGTGGCTCTCACGGCCGGAGCGTTCCGTGGTCTTCTGCTCCGCGGCGCCGCGCTCGAGGAGTGCGATCTTCAGTACGTCCTCGACGTGCTCGACGAAGTGGAAGCTCATGTCGCGCTTGATCGGTTCGGGCACATCGATGAGATCGCGCTCGTTGAGCTTGGGCAGGATGACGGTGTTCAGTTTCGCCGCGCGTGCGGCGAGCACCTTCTCTTTCACTCCACCGATGGGGAGCACGTCACCGCGCAGCGTCACCTCACCCGTCATGGCGACATTGCGGCGCACCGGCTTGCCGGTGAGCACGGAGATGATCGCGGTGGTGATGGTGATTCCGGCCGAGGGGCCGTCTTTGGGGATGGCGCCCGCGGGGACGTGGATGTGAATGTCGTGCGTCTCGAAGTAGTCGGGCGGAATCCCGTTCTCGTCCGCGTGGGCCCGCGCGTACGTCAGCGCGGCCTGCGCCGACTCCTTCATCACCTCGCCCAGCTGGCCGGTGAGTGAGAGCTTCCCTTTGCCACGCACCGCGGTCGCCTCGATGAAGAGGATGTCGCCGCCGACAGCGGTCCACGCAAGGCCTGTCGCCACGCCCACCTGATCGCGCTCGAGCAGTTCCTCGGCGAAATGCTTCATGGGCCCTAGGTACTTCTCGACGTTGCTGTCGGCGATGCGGTACTCCTGCTCGGTCTTTCCTTCGGCCACCTGCACCGCGATCTTGCGGCAGATCGTGCCGATCTCGCGCTCCAGATTCCGCAGTCCGGCTTCCTTCGTGTAGCCCGTGGTCACGCGCATGACTCCTGCGTCGGTCCACACCACCTTGATGTCTGTGATCCCGTTCTCTTCCATCTGTTTCGGGATGATGTGCTGCCTGGCGATCATCAGCTTCTCTTCGTCGGTGTAGCCGGAAAGGCGGATGACTTCCATCCGATCGAGGAACGCCGGCTGAATGGTGTCGAGCACGTTCGCGGTGACGATGAACATCACGTTCGAGAGGTCATACGGGACGCCCAGGTAGTGATCGCGGAACGAGAAATTCTGCTCCGGGTCGAGCACCTCGAGCAGCGCCGACGACGGATCGCCGCGATAGTCCGCGCCGATCTTGTCGACTTCGTCCAGCATGAATACAGGGTTGCCGGTCTGGGCCTGGTTGATGCCCTGGATGATACGGCCGGGCAGCGCGCCCACATACGTGCGGCGATGTCCGCGGATCTCCGCCTCATCGCGCACGCCGCCGAGGGAGATCCGGACGAACTTGCGGTCGAGCGCGCGGGCGACGGAGCGTCCGAGGGAGGTCTTGCCCACGCCGGGAGGGCCGACGAAGCAGAGGATCGGGCCCTTCATCTTCTGGCCACGCAACTTGCGCACGGCCAGGTACTCCAGGATGCGCTCCTTGATCTTCTCGAGGTCGTAGTGGTCTTCGTCGAGGATCTCGCGGGCGCGGGCCAGGTCGTGATTGTCGGCGGACTGCAGGCCCCAGGGCAGCCCCGTCATCCAGTCGAGATACGTGCGGATGATCGACGTTTCGGCGGAGTCGGGATGCGAGCGCTCGAGCCGCTTGATCTGCTTCTCGACCTCATCCTTGGCTTCTCCGGGGATCGACTTCTCTTCGATCTTCTTGCGGTAGTTCTCGACTTCCTCGGCGATCTCTTCGCCCTCGCCGAGCTCGGATTGAATGGCCTTGAGCTGCTGGCGGAGGAAGTACTCGCGCTGGGACTTGTTCATTTCGCCTTGCGCGGCGGAGGAGATCTCCTGCTGCATGGTCAGGAGGTTGATCTCGCGCGTGAGCATCTCGTTGACCTTCTTGAGGCGCTCGACAGGGTCGATGGTCTCCAGGATGCCCTGCGCTTCCTCGAGCTTGAGGTCGAGGTTCGACGCGGCGAGGTCGGTGAGCCGCGCCGGATCGTCGAGGTTCGCGGCGATGACCATCACTTCGGGTGAGATGTTCTTGCCCAGCGAGACCGCGCGATCCAGGTTCTGTTTCACCGCCCGGATGAGCGCCTCCACTTCGAGGCCGCGGTCCTTGGTTACCGGCTCTTCGATGCGCGTGATCTTGGCCTTGAAGAACGGCGCGGTCTGGATGAAGTAGTCGATGCGCGCGCGGGAGAGTCCCTGCACCAGAATGCGGATGCGGCCATCGGGCAGCTTCAGCATGCGCATGATGATGGCCACGGTGCCGACGCGGTAGAGGTCTTCCTCGCCAGGGTCTTCGTTCTGAAAATCCTTCTGCGCGGTCAGCATGATCACGCGGTTCTCGGCAAGCGCCTGGTCCACCGCATTGATCGACTTCTCACGCGAGACCGAGAGCGGGACGATGATGAACGGGAAAATCACCAGGTCCTTCAGCGGCAGCACCGGAAGGACGTCCGGGATTTTGATCGCTTCTTCTTTCGCGGTTTCGTTCGCGTCGGTCATCTTTTTCTCCGTGGGGGGGAACCTCCACCATCCGGTGCAACGGACGTTCCCGGCTGATCCTGTTGACGGGCCAACCGCCAACTCACTTCAATCGATGCAACTCTTTCACAAAAGCATCCACGTCTTCGAACCGGCGATAGACCGATGCGAAGCGCACGTATGCAACGGGATCGAGATCCCTCAACCGATCCATCACCATGGTGCCGAGCTCCTGGGAGGACAACTCCCTTTCTCCGGCGTCCGCGAGCACTGACTCGATCTGGTCCGCGATCCGATCCAGCTCGCCCTGCGGAACGGGCCGCTTGCGGCAGGCGATCTGGAGCCCACGCATCAACTTGTCGCGGTCGAACGGCTCGCGACGCTGGTCTCGTTTTACGACCTGCAGCGTGGGAAGCTCGATCTTCTCGTAGCTCGTGAACCGCCGCTCGCAACGGGCACACTCCCGGCGGCGGCGGATGACGTCGCCTTCGCGTCCCTCCCGTGAGTCGACCACGCGATCTTCGAGATTCCCGCAGAACGGGCACCGCATAGGCGCCGTATATCACGAGAGGCAGCTCTCAGCTCTCAGCTCGCGGCTCTCAGGAGATCCCCTCAGCGCCCAGCACTGTCGTCCGCATCTCGCGACGCCAGCTGCTTGAGGCTGACTCCCTCTTTCGCGAACAGGATCAATCCCGTCAGCAGAACGGGCAGGGTTCCGATCAGGTGGAACAACACCGCCACGGCCACCGAGGAGTCGACGGTGAAACCGTAGAAGCGCGTGAGCACGAGCTGCGTCGCCTTGTGAAATCCGCCAATCCCCCCCGGCGTCGGGATGGCAAGACCAACGGTGGTGACACCCGTGACGAAGAAACTCGTGTCGTACGGCAGCGGATGATGGACCGCCAGCGTCGCCAGCCAGAACTGCGACGTCAGGCAGGCCCACGTACCCGCGGTACACAGCAGCACCTTCACCAGCGCGGAACGCTTGTGCGTCATGCGCAGCGTCTCGGCGAACGTATCGAAAACGTGCAGCCATGCCTCGCGAAAGCGACGCGGCAGGACCCGTCCGAGTGCGCCGAAGGCCCGGCGACTGCTGTCCTGGAAGAAGCGGAGACTGATGATGAACGTCCAGAGCGCGAGCAGAATCACCGCGGAAGCGATCGCTCCCGCACGCACGATGTAGAACCAGCGCGAGATGTCTGCATCGTGCGAGAACTCGTTCCACCGCAGCGCTGCGAACGTCACGAACAACAACAGGATGCTGGTGAGATCTAGAACCCGCTCGATGAGGATCGTGCCGAGGGCACCTGAAAAACGATGCGAGGTCCGTCGGGAGAGGAGGGCCGGACGCGCGAAGTCGGAGGCGCGGATCGGCAGGATTGTGGAGAGCATGTAGCCGACGGTGTTGGCGAAGAACGTCGCATAGAACGGTGGCGGATCATCCGGGTCGAGCAGAGTCCGCCAGCGGACCGTACGAAGGATCAACGCCGTCGCATTCACGGCGAACCCGACCAGCACGAAGCGATAATCGGTGCGCCGGAGAATGGCCCCGACTTCGCTGAGGTTGGCATTGCGTAGAAACAGCCAGAGAAAGAAGACCGTCAGGGCCGCGACGACCGCAACTTGGAGAACGCGCTTCACTCGGACGGCATCATAAAGCTTCGATGCTCGAGATCTACACGGCCAGCGCCTTTCAGCGGCACAACACCGGGTTTGACCATCCGGAGCGGCCTCAGCGCCTCGACGCGGCGCTGGAAGGAGCTCGACGCGCAGGATTCGATGGCGCGATCGTCCGCGACCCGGAGGCGCACGCTGAAGTCGACCGGATCATCCACAAAGTGCATTCCGCGGAGTACGGCCGCGATCTGGAGCATGCGGCGAGCAGCGGCGCGCGATACTTCCACAGCCTCGACAACCCGATCTCTTCCGGGACGTTCGCCGCAGCACGCGCGGCCGTCGCGCTGTCACTGACCGCTGCCGCGTCCACACTCACCGCGGCCCCACGCGCCTTCGTCATCGCGCGACCTCCCGGCCATCACGCCGAGCGCACCTCCGCGATGGGGTTCTGCTTCTTCAACACCATTGCCTGCGTCGCGGAATGGCTGCGGGAGCAGCCGGGCATCGAGCGGGTCTTCATCTTTGACTTCGACGTGCATCACGGCAACGGCACACAGCATTTGTTCGAGGACCGCGACGACGTCTACTACTCATCCGTTCACCGCTTCCCCTTCTATCCCGGCACCGGCGCTCGCACGGAGATCGGTACGGGCAAGGGCCGTGGCTTCACCCTGAATATCCCGCTGCGCGCCGGCGAAGGCGACGCCGCACTTCTGCGCGCGACCGAGGACCAGCTCTTGCGCGCCATCGACGACTATGCTCCTCACGCGATCCTTCTCTCATCCGGTTTCGATGCTCATCGCCGCGACCCTCTTGGCGGGATGAACGTGACCGAGCATGCGTACGGCGAGCTCACCCGGCGGGTGGTGGAGGCGGCAGAGCGGCACTGCGGCGGCCGGGTTCTCTCGCTGCTCGAAGGTGGCTACGACATGGAGGCGCTGGCAGCGAGCGTGGCCGAACATGCGACCGCGCTGAATGAAGGATGAAGGATGGACGATGAACGATGAACGATGGACGATGGACGATGAACGATGAACGATGAACGATGAACGATGAACGATGAACGATGAACGATGAACGATGAACAAACGCCAGCACCATCCCTTCCACGAAATCGGCCTTCGGCTTCTGTTCATCGTTCATCGTTCATCGTTCATCGTTAGCCCCAGACCGTGATGAAAAAGCGGGGGTGCGACATCGGCCTTCGGCTTCTGTTCATCGTTCATCGTTCATCGTTCATCGTTCATCGTTCATCGTTAGCCCCCCACTCGTTCTCCACGAGCACCGTTTTGTACAGCGCCTCCAGCCGCGAGATCCGCAGCTCCTTCGAAAAACCGCTCATGACGTGCTGTCGTGCAGACCGTCCGACGCGCCTGCTGCGCTCCGGATCGCCAATGACTTCCCGCAGCGCCTCGGTCAGCGCGGCGCGATCTTTCATCGGAATGAGCCATCCGACCTCCGGTGAGGAGACCAGCTCGCGATTTCCTCCGGCGTCAGTGGCGATGACCGGTTTTTCCATCGCCATGGCCTCACGGATCGTGCCCGTGATCCCCGTACCCGCCCACGATGCGTCGACGACGAGGTCGCAGGAAGCGAACACGTTCGGCATGTCGGCGCGGTACTCGATTGCGGTGACGTGTCCGGCGATGCCCGTCGATCGCGCGTACTCCATGACGTCATTCTTCTCCGCATCGCCGCGACATCCGATGAGCAGCAGATGCACGTGTTCGTGCTGCGCT
This sequence comes from Acidobacteriota bacterium, assembly GCA_031388865.1. Classification (GTDB taxonomy): domain Bacteria; phylum Acidobacteriota; class Thermoanaerobaculia; order Gp7-AA8; family Gp7-AA8; genus QHVT01. The sequence continues at coordinate 6,235 of JANMSA010000391.1, forward strand.
ACGACATCGGATACGGAGTCGATCAGCTCTTTCCAGCCTTTCCAGTCGCGCACGCCGACCTGGGCGATGACGAACCGATCTTCCGCGATGTTCTTCTCGATCCTGAATGCACGCGTATCCCATCCGGCGGGATCGAAGAGGCACACGTCGGTTCCCGCGTACACGACCTGCACCTTCTCCGCTGGTAGTCTGCCGCTGGTGACGATGACGTCCTTGATCTGCGCGCAGACGGTCACCACACGGTCGATGCGACGGGTGCGGTACTTGCCGCGGTTCCAGACATCGAGAGGAAAGGAGACGCCGCGATTCACGACGAAGGCACCGACTGGATTCCGCCACGTCGCCAGGAGTGCCAGACCATGCGAAATGCCTTTGTGCGCATGAATGACATCCGGCTGCTCGGCGTGGATCAGCCGGCGAAGCTTGCCGACCGTGCCGAAGTCGAACTGGTGGCGGAATGGAAAGCCTTGAAAACCGACGCCGTTCTCGCGCGCTCTCGCCGCGAGGGCGGCGTCTGGTCTGCTGACGACGATCACGTCATGGCCGCGCTCGCGCAGGCCTGTGGCGGCCTGAAACATCTGATGAACGGAGCCCGTGTTGAACTGGTTGAACTCGAGGAGCTGCAGAATCTTCATCGTGAGCGTCTGTGCAGCGTTGGCGCTGACGCACTGTAACACCACGGATTCGACGCGCCGCGCGTACCTGCGCGCGAGCGCGGCCGCACTCGGCGCGCCGCCGCGTCCCGTCATTGTGATCGCCGGCTTTGGCGTCACCGCGCTCGTCGATCCCGTGACGAAACGCCACGTCTGGGGCACGCCTCGGTCCGTCTGGCGCACCGATCATCCCGACGATCTCGATCTCGACCTGGACGACCGGCTCGTGCCGGGCAGCTGGATCGGATCGCGCGGCCCCATCAACACCGGCTGGCAGCTCGTGATCGGTTTGCGAAAATTCGGCGGGTATACCGAGGGACGCGACGTGTTCCCGTTTCACTACGACTGGCGCCGCCCAGCCAGGGAGAACGCCAGACTCCTCGGCGACCTGATCGTGCGCGTGGGAGGCAAGGGTCGCGTCGACCTCATCACGCACTCCGCGGGAGCGATCGTGGCGAGGGCATACCTGCAGACTTCTCCTGCCGGCGTCGAGAACCTGATCATGATTGCGCCCGTGCAACGCGGCTCGCTCGAGGCCTTTCGCGTCTTTGTGCGTGGCGAGCGTTTCGTTCGACGCACGTTCACGCCGGAGCTGGTCGCGACCTGGCCGTTCGTCTTCGAGCTGCTGCCCGAGGAGGGTCGCGTGTTCATCGACGAGGCGGGCCAGCCTCTCGGTCGCGATCTCTGGGACGCGAAGGCGTGGCCTCTCGATGTCACTCGTCAGCTCGCCGCCGCGAGGAAGTTCCGCGACCAGCTCCTCCCAGCGCCCGTGAACGCGAAAGTCACGGTCATCGCCGGTGACTGCGTTCCGACGGCGATCCGGATCCTCGCTCGGATGGACGGCACGTACGCTTTCTACCCGAGGGAGCTGCGCCCGAAGGAGAAGCATCTGGCCGGGAGGCTCTTCGAGCCGGGCGACGGCACGGTACCGGTATCGAGCGCGAAGGGCACAGGGGACGCGTTGCTCTTCTGCGACGGCCATCAAGGCATCGCGGCCGACCCCAATGTACACCGCGCGATCATTCGCACGTTACGGGAGCGGTAACGGGCGCAGAAACCGCCGTTGGGGTCTGACCCCATCGGCGGTGTTCACGGCTTTGGGCGACGGTCTGGTATCGTTCCGGGTTATGCGCCGGACCGGATTCTCCGCGATGACTGGCAGTCGGGACCGCACGGCGCATCGCAAAACAGAACCCGGCATCGACGACGCCGCGATACGGATCCCCGACCGCACGCAGCGTGCTAAGATGCCAAGCTCTTGATTTCACAGGACATCGGGCGGGAGGCGCTCTTGCCGGCAGACAAGCAGACTCCGAAGGAACTGAAGGTCACGGACAAGCGCATCTTCACACCTGACGGCGACATTCGCGACGAGTTCAAGCAGGACATCAAACCGGCGGAACCGCAGGAGGTTTCGGCGACGACCCAGGCGGCGCCCAGTGCGGTGCCTCCTCCCGCGGCAGCATCGCCCTCCGCGGAGAGGTCAGGCGATGAACGGCGACAGCGCGACGAGCCACCGCCGGGAGGAGCCGAGCGCCGCCGGACTCTGCGTGAAATGGGCGAGAACCCCGCCACGCCGTTCACGAACTTCATGCAAGGACTGATCATGCAGGCCTACATGATGCTCGGGATGTTGCGCAATCCTTACCAGCCGCAGACGAAGGTGGACGTCCCGGCCGCCCGTGAGTTGATCGACATCGTGACCCTTCTGAAAGAGAAGACCTCGGGAAACCTCACCGCGCAGGAAGAAGAATTCCTCGTCACTCAACTCGGCGAACTGAAGCTCGCCTTCGTGCAGATCACCAAGAGCATCTGAAATGAACGGCCGCCTCGCTGTCGTCGCCCTCGCGCTCATCGCCCTGGCGATGGCAGATAGAGTGTGCGCACAGCAGATCGCCCCCCGCGACATCTGGGCCCAGGCCACGTCCGCGGCGCGAGAAGGCGACTTCGAAGTAGCCACCAAGAAGAAACGCGAGCTGCTCACGATCGGACGCAGCTTCGGAGTGCGCACGTTTCCCGGGTACGCCGCAGGCGCTGCGGCGCTGGCGAGCGAGTCGGAGGCGAAGCGCGAGCTCTCCGAGTGGGCCGCGCAGGCCGCTCGCGAGCTCGACGGAAGATCGCCAGCGGTTTCCTTCAATGAAGCGGATCGAGCGGCACGCAACTCCGGCTGGGGCAGTGCGGCACCGCTGGCGCTGCAAGGGTTCGTACGGGTCTTTGGCAACTATCGCGCAAACGTCCTGGCACGCGCCGATCTGATCTACGTCTCCGCCGCCGCCCTGGCGGTCACCTCCATCATCTTCGGGCTCGCGCTGTTCCTGCGCTACGGCCGCTCTCTTGCCCACGATCTCCGGGAAATGCTCAGCACACGCATGAGCGGAGGCTCGGTCTCCGTGCTCGCTTTCGCGTTGCTGCTCCTGCCGCTGTTCCTTTGGCTGGGACCGATCTGGCTCCTCTTCTACTGGGCTGCCATCTTCTTCCGTTACGCCGGGAGGGGCGAGCGGATCGCCATCGTGATCGTGCTGCTGCTCGTTGCGTTGATGCCCGTGGCACTCGACATGAGCTCGCACTGGATCGCTGGCGTGGACAGCCCGGTGGTCGCCGCAGCAATCTCGAGCTCCGAGCAGGCCTATCGTCCCGAAGCCTTGCGGCGCCTCGAGGAACTGCTCGCCGTCGTTCCGGACGATCCCACGCTGCACGTCCTCGTCGGAAATCTGCTGGCCTTCGATGGACGCGATGAACAGGCCGCGTTCCACTACCAGCGCGCCATTCAGCTCGATCCGCGTCATGCCGGAGCGCACGTCAATCGCGGCAATCTCTATTTCCTCAACAACGAGTATCAGGCCGCCATCAACGAGTATCAGCGGGCCGAAGAGGCGGACCCGGAGCTCGCCACCGCTCTCTTCAATCACTCCGTCGCCGCCGTCGAGTCGTACAAGTATGACCTGCAGGAACAGATGCTCAAGCGCGCGCGCGCCGTGGACAGCGGCTTCGTCTTGCGCGTCACCAGCGATCCGCCACCGCAGAAGATCGTGATGTACAGTCCGCCGATCGCCGAGGCGTGGAAGGTGAGCGAGCGCGTCTCGCAGCGGCCCGCGGCCCGCGCGCTGTTCGGCAATTACTCGGCATTCGATCCGCTGCGGAGCGCGACCACACCCGTGACGATCGGTGCTCTGGCGTCGCTGCTCCTCGCCCTGGCGCTGCAGCTGAAACGGCGCAAGGGTGCCCCCGCGAACGCGTGCATCAAGTGCGGCCGCACGTTCTGCCACCGCTGCAAGTCGGCGAGAGACAGCTCGACCTACTGCACGCAATGCATCCACATCTATCTCAAGCGCGACGGCGTGTCGCTCTCCACCAAGCGGCAGAAGCTCGACGAAGTGGCACGCCATCAAACCCGTTTGACCCGGCGGAATCGTTTCTTTGCCACGTTCCTCCCGGGATCCGCGCAGATGCTGGAAGGCCGCACGCTCTCCGGCATCTTCGGCCTGCTCCTGTTCGCTCTGTTCGTGGCCATGGCCCTCCTGGCGGGTCGTCTGGCGCCTGCCCTGGGCCCCGCCGCGAACGTCGCGCAGATGCTGGTGCGCGCCGGGGGAATCGCGCTGGGAGCCGTCTTGTGGTTCACGCTCTCGTTTCCTGTGTACCGTCGGAGGGCGGTCGCGTAGATGGCGCTCGAAGGGACACTGCGCGACTTCAGCCTGGCGGACATCTTCCAGCTCATCGGGCTGCAGCGGAAGACCGGCGTCCTGACGTTGCGCGGCAAGGACGACACCGTGACCGTCACTTTCCTCGACGGGAAAGTCGTTGGCGCGGACTCCCTCAATCGCCGTCTCGAGAACCGTCTGGGAACGGTGCTCCTGAAGACCGGCTTCCTTTCGCAGGATCAGCTCAACCGCGCTCTCGACATCCAGAAGGAGACGCTGCAGCGACTGGGCTTCATCCTCACCCACTACGAGATCATCTCCCAGGACTCGCTGCGCGAGGCCATCCAGCTGCAGATCATGCAGATCGTCTATCGCCTCTTCCGCTGGAAGGATGGCGATTACCACTTCTCGCAGGAGACGACGATCGAGTACGACCGCGACAACGTCGTGCCCATCACCGCCGAGTCGATCCTGATGGAAGGCGCGCGGATGATCGACGAGTGGCCGATCATCGAGAAGCGCGTCCGCTCCTACGACATGGTCTTCCGCAAGAAGCTCACCGACCAGGAGATCGTGGTGGTCGGGGCGCAGGATGCGGACGAGGTCGACTTCGATGGCGACTCCTCGATGGCCCGCCGCCGCCGCAGTCTCAGCGGCGAGCAAATCCGCATCTCGCGGGAAGAGAAGGCGATGTACGACCTCGTCGACGGCACGATGACCGTCAGCGATGTGGTGGAAGTGTCGCGCCTCTCCGAATTCGATACGAATAAAGCCCTGTATGAGCTGATCACCCGCGATCTCATCGAGGAAGTACGCGGCGCCAGCGCCGCCGAGGTCGTGGCGCAGGCAACACCGCTCGATGAAACGGAAGTCGCCGAGACTCCCGTCCCCCTTCCGCTGGTGCTGTTCCTGGTGCTGCTGGCCGTCGCGTCAGTGGTCACTTCCTTCAAGAATCCTCTCAACTCGCTGCGCCCCTTCCTCGGCGGCCTCTCCCCGATCGGGAGCGCCCGCAAGGCCATCTCGATGCAGCGCATCGAAACGCTCGGCCACGGCATCGACCGCTACTACGACCTGCACGGCCAGTTGCCGGCGGAGCTCAAAGAGATCTCGACGCATTACGTCGATGCGCCGCTGTTGCGCGACCCCTGGGGCAACGCTTACAAGTACATCCCGGCGGCGGAACGCTATCTCGTGATCGGCTACACCCCCGACGGGAAGCCCGATACGGATCTCTACCTGGAACGCGTGCTCGATGCCACAGGGCCCGTCACGAGCACCAAGCCGCTCACCGGCGGAATCCGGCTCATCGAGTAGCGGGGTTCTCTTCTTCGCTTCAGTTGCCTGTTGTCGGTTCCCGGTTGTCGGTTGTCTGGGATTTCTCGCCTGGATAGCACTCCGGCAGAGTCGAGTTCCCGGGTGAACCCGCAGAGAACGGACGACCGAGAGCCGACAACCATTCGTCAGCCAACTGTCTGTGAGTTTCGGTCTGGATTCCACTCGGCGGAGGCGAGTTCCTGGGGGTGAACTCGCAGACAACTGACAACCGAGAACCGGCAACCATTCGGCCAACTGTCCAGGAGTCTCACCATGGACTGCGCTCGGCGAAGCCCGAGTTCCCGGGGTGAGCTCGCAGACAACTGACAACTGACAACCCTCCCTCAGCCGACAAACTTCAGTCGCTGAGGCGCGATGCCAAAGCTCACCGGCGTCCGCGTCAGCGCCTCGCCGTCCGCATAGACCGCCATGGTCTCATCGCTGTCGAACTGAAATTCGCGGCCGCGTCCGATCTCCACGAACGCACTCTTCACATGAGCGCCCGTGTACGCCCTCGGGAGCGTTCTCAGAAGCTGCAGGCGCGAAGTCTCATGCACGATGCAGAGATCGAGCAGGCCGTCATCGATCTGCGCGGCGGGTGTGATCCGGATCCCCCCGCCGTACTGCCTCGAGTTTCCCACCGCAGCGAACATGATGGCCTGATCGCGCCAGCCGTTCTCGGAACGGATGCGCACCGGACGGGGTGTGAATCTCGGCAGTACGCGCAGGATCGCGTAGAGGTAGACCGCTGATCCGCGCAGCCAGGTGACGTGCCCATTCGCGTACTCCGCTACCTCGGAGTCGAAACCCAGTCCGGCGACGCCGAGGTAACGGATCCCATTCGCCAGAGCGACGTCGACTTCGCGCACAGTGCCTGTCAGCACGTTCTGGCAGGCGCCCGCGATGTCCTGCGGGATCCCCGTCACTTTCGCGAAGTCATTCCCCGAGCCCGCAGGGATCAGGGCCAGAGTCCCATTCGCCAGATCGAACTCCCTGATGGCGAGGTTCAAGGTGCCGTCGCCCCCACAGACGACCACCCGATCGTACGAAGCGCGCGAGCTCTCGGCGACGATGCGGACGAGGTCTGCCGGAGAGGTGCTCGGCTCGCAGTCGACACGCGCGCCGCCCGCCCGCAGGCGCTCCTCGACTTCATTCACCTTCCGTCGTGCACGCCCCCGCCCTGCTGCAGGGTTGTAGATCACTTTGAGATGCACTGTCGTCCTCGGTTGCCGGTTGTCACTTCTCTGTGATGTTGCACGATGGACGACACTTCACGGACAACGGACAACGACCACTGACAACAGGGGTCCGCGGAATGTTGGGGAGTTTCCGCACGTAAGATACCGCGATGACGTACCGCACCGCCCTTCTTCTGTTCGTTTTCAGCATGGGTTGCAAGCAGCCGGTGCAATCGCAGCCCGCGCCGGCGCCGCAACGGGCCGCCCCGGCGATCCCGGCAACCGTGGGTGCTCAGCGCCGGACGCCGGTCGTGGTCGTCGCGCACAACGTTCTGCCAGCGGTCGTGAACATCCAGACTGAGGCCACGATCCGGCGGCGGCAGACCGACCCGATGTTCGATCCGTTCGGATTCTTCGGTCCCCGCGAGCGCTCCTACACTTCACAGTCTCTCGGCTCCGGCTTCGTGTGGTCGAGCGACGGCATCATCGTCACCAACAACCACGTCGTGGAGGGCGCGTCGCGGATCACTGTCAATTTCAACGACGGCGGACAATTCCCCGCGAAACTGCTCGGCGTCGATCCGGACAGCGATCTGGCGGTCCTCAAGGTGGACGGGAAGGCTTTCGCCGCGTCTCCGATCGGCACCTCGGCGGACCTCATGATCGGTGAGACGGTGGTCGCCGTCGGCAATCCGTTCGGCCTCAGTGGAACCGTGACGACCGGAGTGGTTTCCGCACTCGGTCGATCAGTCCCGTCCGAGACGGAAGGCCGCACCTTCACGGATTTCATCCAGACCGACGCTTCGATCAATCCCGGTAACAGCGGTGGACCACTGCTGAACATCGAGGGGAAAGTGATCGGCATCAACGTGGCCATCCACGCTCAGGGGCAGGGCATCGGCTTCGCCATCCCTGTCGATCGCGCGAAGAAAGTCATCGAGGACCTTCTTCGTTATGGAGAGGTGCATGCGGCGTGGATCGGTGCGGTGACGGCGACGGTCACCCCCGAGGAAGCGAAACGGCGCGGGCATGAAACGCAACGCGGGGCGTTGATCGTACGCGTTTTCGGCAACTCCCCTGCCGATCGCGCAGGATTGCGCGCCGGTGATGTCGTCACCGCCGTCTCCGGAAAGCTCGTCGACTCGAGGGAGGCGTTCTCGACGTACACCGCCACCCTCGCTCCCAACCTCCCTGTCGACATCACCGTCAGCCGCGGCGGAACGTCCCGCACCATCCAGGCGCGCCCCGCAGATCCCCCCGCCGACCTCGGCCTGCGCATCCTGCAGGAAGTGGCCGGCCTGCGCATCGCCGACGAACGCCGCTCCGTCGTCATCAACGACGTGCTCGGCCGCACCCGCGCGGCAGAGATCGGCTTGCAGCCCGGCGACGTGATCGTCGGAATCAACGGCCGTGAGGTGAGCTCGGCAAACGAGGCGAACACAGAGCTCGCCCGCGGCGCCGAACGATCATCGATCGTGCTCTCCGTGGCTCGCGGACGCTATGTGTACAACCTCACCTTCCCGATGGGACTGTGAAGGCCCTCGCCGCACGCCCGTTCTTCGCGGCTCTGGACGACCCTCGGAAAAGCGGGCGGCGCTAGCTCGCAGCTCTCAGGAGAGAAATCCCGGAACCGCGAGGCCGCGAGGTGCCGCTTCTACTCCTGCGAGCTGAGAGCTGAGAGCTTCGCCCTTTCAGAACAACGCGACCTGGATCGCTTGCGGCGAACGGGATGGGGGCGCGGGTCGTTTCAGCTCGCTCTTCCTGCGGCCCAGGAGGAGGAAGAGGTTGCGGCGGATCCACTCCTGCGCCTCGCGGTGATAGCGGAACTGACGCTCGTGCTGATGGAAGCGGCGGTTATGGTGTGGGCCGAGAACGTGGTGCAGATACTCATGGTGGATCACGGACATGATGAAGACTGCCGGGATCTCGCGCGCGTTGAGGATCGGATGGATCCGGATCTCGGTCGTGTGGTGGTTGTACGAGCCGAGGCGGATGCTACGGCGCTTCTTGCGCGTGATCTGCTGACCCCATCGCACCGGCAACGGTGGATACTTCGAAAAGTACGTCCGATGCACCTCGGCCGCGAGCGACTCGAGATGGTGATGCGTACCTGGGACAAACAGCGGAATCAGGGTCGCGCCGGGCGCGTTCATCGCACGCCCATTCTACAGGTGGTGCGGGATCACTTCACTTTGTCCATCACCTGAGCCACGTTGGCCATCGCCGCGGCGGACACGAGAGCCCCACCCGCGGTGATGATCTCGTGGCTCTTCTTGGCGCCCAGCCACACACCGACGCCCACGCCGAGGACCATCGCCGCGACAGGGAAGGCCGTGATCTGCTCTCGCCACGCCTCGGGGAGCAGATTCTCGATCTCGTCGAGAACCGCCTGAGGACCTTCCTCGAGGAGCTTCGAGCCCAGAGCGGAAGCCTTCCCGCTGAAATCCGCTTCGTCAAAGTCCAGCCCGCCTGCGGAACGCTCGTGCTGATCTGTTCTCTCCGTCGCCATCGTTCTACTCCTCGTCGTCGCGTCGCAGGAGAAGGCCGATCAGAAATCCGACACCAACCGAGATCAGAAGGGCCTTACCGGGATTCGACCGGACATACGTGCGCACCTGATCCGTGATGGCGCCGAAGTCGACGTCCTCTACGCGCTCTTTCGCTGTGTTGAATCCGTCTCGCACCGCGCCGGATGCGTCTTCGTATTTCTCACCCACGTACTGCTTCGCGCGGCCGAACCTGCTGTCGGCTGCATCCGTGTCCTCGCTCGTGGTCCCCGGAGTGCCTGTGTTCTCGTCCATGACTTCCCTCCTGCTTCCGACTCTACCACCGGGCCGAAAGCCGGCGGCTACCCATGGTGCAGAACGGTTGCCAAGGGTTTGGGCCGCTCGATCCCTACCCGTCATCCGCTGGGAGTCTGCGCCGCAGAAAAATCGCCGCGGGAGGCGACGCGTAGGGTCGCCGGTGGTGAGAGCAAAGCGAGCGACCACCGGACTGCGTCGGCAATGGAGAGCGACCCTGAAAGGGTCGCGTACCGGTTCGCATTCGGAGGCGGATCGCCAGCTCCTCCGCGACCCCTGCCGGGGTCGACATCATCACGGGTTGATGAACCGGTGGTCGCTCGCTTCGCGCGCACCACCGGCTACCCTACGGGCCGCCTCCAGCGGCCACCGCCTAGCCCGTGCCGGCCTGGATCATGGTGACATCCTGATAGAGACAAACCGCTCTTTGATCGAAGGGATCGATCGCCACGACTCCGAGCGGAGAGTTCGCTGACAACTACAATCACTGCGTGCTGATCTCCCTGCGTCACGTGTCTCACGACTACGGTCCCTCCGATGAATCGTCATCAGTGCACGTTCTGGACGATGTCTCGCTGGAAATCGCGTCCGGCGACTTTGCCGTGCTGATGGGCGCCTCCGGCAGCGGCAAATCGACCCTGCTCAACCTGATCGGGGCCGTCGACCGCCCCACCAGTGGCCAGGTCTTTCTCGGCGACGTCGAGACCTCCTCGATGGACGAGCGGGGCCTGACGTCGCTCCGCCGCACCTCGATGGGATTCATCTTTCAGTTCTTCAATCTCATCCCGACGCTGAACGTCTTCGAGAACATCGCCTTTCCGCTATCGCTCGTGAAGCGGCCGAAGCGCGAGATCCGCGATCGCGCGTCGGAGGTGCTCGAGAGTGTGGGACTCGCCCATCGCGCTTCGCATTTCCCGAACGAGCTCTCCGGCGGAGAGATGCAGCGCGTCGCGATCGGCCGCGCGATCATCCACCGTCCCCCGCTCATCCTCGCTGACGAGCCAACGGGAAACCTCGACTCGAAGAACGGCCTCACGATTCTCGAACTCCTGCGCGGGCTGCACCAGTCAATGCAACCAACCATCGTCATGGCCACCCATTCCACCGTCGCCGCAGCCTTTGGCGACTATGTCGTGCGTCTTCGCGACGGGAAGATCGAGGATGAATAAACACGGATTGAGGATTGAGGATGCAGGATTGAGGATGAGTAGAAGCGGATTGAGGATTGAGGATGCAGGATTGAGGATTGACGAATGAGCATCACTCCTCCCAAAGACGCCATCACCCCACCAGAATCCTCAATCCTCAATCCTCAATCCTCAATCCCGGCAACCCGGCTCAATCCTCAATTCTCTATTTTGAAGGCCCTCGTACTGCGTTCGATCCTGCGCGAGAAGATCCGCACCACTCTGACCATCCTCGGCATCGCCGTGGGCGTGGCGGTGGTCGTGGCCATCCAGCTTGCGAACCAGAGCGCGCTGCGCGCCTTCCAGGAGTCCGTCGATGCCATCGCCGGGCGCGCGAACTATCAGATCGTTCCCGACGTCGAGCCGCTCGACGAGCGTGTCCTGCTGGCGTTGCGCCCCTTGTGGAACGAAGGCGGGCGATTCGCGCCGGTCATCGACATCGAAGGCCTGCTGAACGAAACCACTCCGCTGCGCCTGCTCGCAGTCGATCTGCTCAGTGATCTTCACTTTCGCGACTACCGGTACGCGCGCATCGAAACCGGTGCGAAGAACCAGGAGCTGGGGGAGTACGTCGCGCTTTTCCAGCCGGACGCGCTGATCCTCCCCGCGCCGTTCGCACGGGAGCGTGGCCTGGGCATCGGATCGCGTGTGACGATGAACTTCCTCGGCCATCGAGCGAACTTTGTCGTCCGTGGCCTGCTCGAGGCGGAGGGGCCGGCTACCGCGTTCAACGGCAGCGTCGCCGTGTGCGACATCGCCGCAGCGCAGAGGGCTTTTGGCATGACCGGCAAGCTCTCGCGCGTCGATCTGATGCTCCCGGACGAGCGACTGGCCTCGGCGATCCGACTGCCGCCCGGCACGCGCATCGAGCGCCCTTCGCGGCGCAACGAGCGCGTCGAGAGAATGCTGCGCGCCTTTCGCGTGAACCTGTTCGCGCTAGCCGGTGTGGCGCTGCTCGTGGGCATGTTTCTCGTCTACAACACCGTGCTCATCTCCATCCTGCGCCGCCGCAAGGACGTGGGCGTTTTGAAGACGGTCGGCGTGGCTCCGCGGCAAATCTTTTCCGCCTTCCTCTTCGAAGGACTGCTCTTCGGGATTGCCGGCTCCATCCTCGGCGTGCTCCTCGGTCATCTCCTCGCAAGCGCGATTCTGAGAGCGGTCGGACAGACGATCAACACTCTCTACGTGACGACCACGCCTGAAGCGGTGGTCCTGACTCCTGGCGTGATCGCTTTGGGCGTGGCGGTCGGGACGCTGCTGTCGCTGCTTTCCGCTCTGCAACCGGCGCTCGAGGCTTCACGCGTGCGGCCGACGGCGATGATCCGTCCCGGCATGCAGCAGCGGATTGCGCGTCCCCGTCTGCTGGCCGCATCGGCCGTCCTCTGCTTCGTCAGCGGAGCGCTCGTGTCCCGGCTCCCGCCGCTGGGCGGGATCGCGGTCGCCGGGTACGTCGCCGTGCTTCTGGTCGTGGCCGGCTTCTCCCTGCTCGCACCCATGGTCGTGCAGACGACCTCGCGGGTGTTTGCACCCCTCCTGGAGAAGGCGTTCGGGGTCGTCGGACGCCTGGCCGCCGTTTCGCTACCGGCCTCGCTGCGCCGTACCTCGGTTGCCAGCGCCGCGCTTTCGCTCGCGACGGGAATGATGATCGCCGTTGCGCTGATGGTTGGCAGCTTCCGTGAGACCGTGCGCATCTGGGTCGACCAGACGGTCAGTTCCGATCTCTGGCTGCGGCCCTCCAAGGGTTTCTCGAACGCGCAGACCGCGCTGTTCCCGCCGGAAGTCGCGGACGCCGCGGAGAAGCTGCCGTTCATTGCCGCCGTCGATCGGGTGCGCGGTAAGGACGTGATTTACGGCGACACGATCATCGCCGTCGGCAGCGGCGAGTTCGCGATCGCTGCGCGGAAGGGCAACCTTCCGATGATCACTCCGCGGTCGGCAGCCTCGGCATTGAGGAACGCCATGGCCACAGATGGCGTGGTCATCTCCGAGAGTTTCTCGATCAAGTTCGACAAGCGAGTCGGCGACGTCATCGATCTCGCTCAGCGGCGCTTCCCCATCACCGGCATCTATCGCGACTATTCGAACGATCGAGGCGTGGTGGTGATGGATCGAGCACTCTACGTGCGCACGTTCAGCGATGAGGCGGTCAACACGATCGTGGTGTACCTGAAACCGGGGATCACGGTCGACCGCGCGCGGCGGGAGCTGGAGCGCTCATTCGGTCCCAGACACAACGCCTTCGTGGTCACCAACGGCGAGGTCCGCGTGGAGGTGATGCGCATCTTCGACCAGACCTTCATGATTACCTACGCGCTCCTCGGCGTGGCCATCGTCGTCGCCGTGCTCGGCATCGTGAACACCATGGCCGCGCTGATCCTGGAGCGATCGCGCGAGCTCGCGCTGCTGCGGATCACCGGACTCTCGACCGGCGAGCTGCGCACCATGATCGTCCTCGAGTCGTCCCTCCTCGGCGTCGCCTCTACGGTGGCCGGACTGGTCATGGGCTTCACCCTGTCATGGATCCTGATCTACGTGATCAACAAGCAGTCGTTTGGTTGGACGATCGACTTTCACATTCCTGTGGCGCTCATCACCGCATCACTCGCGGTGACGCTGCTGTCATCCGCGCTCGCGGGGCTCGCACCGGCACGGCTTGCGCAACGCATCGACGTCGCGACCGCAATCAAGAGCGAGTAACATCGCGCATCGATGGAAAGAGGAGACTCCTGATGAGGCGCACGCTTTCCGTAGTCATGCTTTTCCTCCTTCCCACCCTGGCCTGGGCCGCCCCATCGATCATCCTCTTCAACGGGAAAGTCTTCACCGGTGACACTGCGGGCTCGTTCGCCCAGGCCGTGGCAATCGAGGGCAACACGATTGTTGCGGTCGGTACCAACGAGAGCATCAAGGCCATGGCCGTTGAAGCGACGCGTGTCATCGACGTGCAGGGCCATCTCGTCATCCCCGGACTCAACGACGCGCACACGCACCCCGGGCTGGCCACTGCCAGCATCCACTTCTCGGCAGACCTGGGCGCCTCACCGGCCGCGTTTCGCGCGGCACTCGCGGCCTCCGTCGAAAAGGCTCCCATCGACGCCTGGCTCCTGGGCACGGCAGGGCGCGAGGTGATCCTCGACTCATCGTTGAACCGTCAGGTTCTGGACACACTTGCCCCCGGCCGCAAGGTGTTGGTCCTCGCGTTCACTGGACACGGAACCGTGGTGAGCACAGCGGGGCTGGCGGCGCTGGGGGTCGAGCTTGATACCCCGGACCCGACCGGCGGGTTTTATGAACGGGATCAGAAAGGCCAGCTGAACGGCCGCGCTCACGGATATGCGGAGTACGACCTGCAGCGCAGTTTCGCGGAGCTCGCCACGGAAGAGGCCCTGCTCGAGAGCATCCGCGCGTTCTCCAATGAGGCGATCCGCTTCGGCATCACCAGCGTGCAGGCCATGCCCTGGGTCGGCGAAGTTCGATTCGGCAAAGCGTTGCTGGCGTCGGGCGTGCGCCTTCGCATCCGCAACATCGCCTTTCCCTCCACCGTAGAAGGAGAGTTCGAGTCGGAGCCAGGCGCCGCGGTGAAATGGATTCTGGACGGCACTCCGATCGAGCATGGCGCAGCCCTGCGGAACGCGCAGTATGCGAACAACGCCAAGGGGCGGCTCTACATCGGCAATGTGGGACTGCTGATGCAGCTGGCAGCCGCCAATCACGTGCAGCTGGTGTTGCACGCGTCCGGTGACAGAGCGGTCGAGCTCGCGGTGCAGGCACTCGCTCGCGGTTCATTGAAGCGGCCCCGCATCGAGCATGGCGACGGGTTGCTCCCCGACCTGTTTCCTCTCGCGCAGAAAGCAAACGTGATCGTGGTCATCAATCCGACGCACTTCGCGTTCCGAAGCGCGTTTCCCGCCGGCGAGTACATGCCCGGGCAATCCCTCGTCGAGGCGGGAATCCCCATCGCCATCGGCTCGGACGGTGTGCTCAATCCCTACCTGAACATCTTTTTCGCGACTACGCGCAAGGACAAACCCCTCGAGGCGATGTCGCGGGCACGCGCGTTGCGCGCTTACACGAGCGGTTCCGCGTTCGCGGAGTTCGCGGAGAAAACGAAAGGCAGAATCGCGAAAGGCATGCTCGCAGACATCGCCGTGCTCTCGCAGGACATCCTCGAAGTCGAGCCGGCCTTGCTGGCGCAGACCAGGAGCGTCCTCACGATCATCGACGGGAACATCGTGCACCAGGAGCAGCCGCCCGCACCGTGAGATCGCGGCAGCGCTCTCGCGTTCCTAGCCCTTGGAAACGCGCTGACGCTCTCCGGCTGCCCGGCCGTGTCGCTGGCGCAGAACTTCATACAACGCCACCCCGACGCAGGTCGACAGATTGAGAGAGCGCACGTGCGGAGAAAGGATCGGCATGGTGACCATTCTCTCGCGATACCGGTCGTGAAGCTCGGGGGCCAGACCCCCGGTCTCGCGTCCAAAGATCAGGACCACGTTCTCCCCGTCCAGCGCCCCTTCCCAGTAGAGACGCTCGGCTTTGGTACTGAAGAAAAACGGCTGGCCGAGTGAGGGAAGTTCCTGCTCGAACACTTCCCATGACGCCCAGACGCGCACATCGACATGAGCCCAGTAGTCGAGGCCGGCGCGGCGCAGCTCCCGCTCCTCGAGCGAGAACCCAAGGGGCTCGACCAGGTGCAGGGTCGCGCCCGCTGCGAGACAGGTACGGCCAGCGTTGCCGGTGTTCCAGTGAATTTCCGGGTGGACGAGGACGACGTGAAGGCTCATAGTTCCAGAGTCTATGAGAGTCCGCGCCCTGGCCCTGCTCGTCGTGACCCTCGCGGTCCCCGCATTCGCTGCGAAGCAGCGCGCCGTGAGGCATCCGGGTCCGGGGAGCTCAGCTCCGACCTTCAGCAAAGACGTCGCGCGAATCTTCCAGCAGCACTGCCAGAGTTGCCATCGTCCCGGCGATATCGCGCCATTCTCGCTCCTCACTTACGCGGACGCGAAGCCTCACATCACGCTGATCAAGCTCATGACGCAGTTGCGCGAGATGCCGCCGTGGAAGCCGAGCGACGGTTGCGGCGAGTTCCTTGACGAACGCCGCCTGTCGGACGCAGAGATTCAGACGATCGGCAAATGGGTCGATGCGGGAGCGCCGGAGGGCAACATCTCCGAACTGCCGGCGGCGAAGGAGTTCCGGAGTGGCTGGACACTCGGCGAGCCCGATCTGGTCCTCTTCAATCCTGATGCTTACACGCCGCCGCCGCACACCGATACCTATCGCTGCTTCACCATGCCGACGAACCTCCTCGCGAAAAAGTTCGTCGGCGCAGTGGACACCAGACCCGGCGATCGCGCCACGGTCCACCACGTCATCTCCTTCGTCGATCCCGACGGCGCTTCGATCAAGCTCGACGAGGCCGATCCAGGACCGGGCTACACCTGCTTCGGTGGACCCGGCTTCGATACTGTCGGCACGATGGGGGCATGGGCCCCCGGCTCACCTCCGCTGGAACTGCCGGACGGGGTCGCGTTCCCGCTTCCCGCCAACGCGCGGGTGGTGCTGCAGGTGCACTATCACCCGCACTCCACCGACCCCGTCGCGGATCAGACGGAGTTCGGCATCTACTTCACCGACTATCCGTCGCCGAAAGAGATGCGCATCTTCCCGCTGATCAACAACTCTTTCACCATCCCGCCGAACGACGCCAACTACCGCGTGGACGCGACGTTCCCGATCCTGACCCCGTTCCCCCTCAAGCTCTGGCTCGTCGCTCCCCACATGCACCTCCTCGGTCGCAAGATGCAGGTGCAGATGCAGCCCAGGAACGGGCCGGCGCAATGCCTCATCGAGATCGATGACTGGGACTTCAACTGGCAGGGCGCGTATCGCTACGTGACGCCGGTAGACGTTCCGGCAGGGGCGCGGCTGTCGCTGACCGCGTACTACGACAACTCGTCCAACAATCCTCGCAACCCCAACAGCCCGCCGAAGCCGGTGAGCTGGGGCGAGGCGACGACGGACGAGATGTGCATCGCGTTTCTGGGCGTGACCCTCGAGTAGCGGGCACCATGATCGGTGCCTCACGGCGCCCGGAACTTCTTGTCGTAGCCGGTCATCTCCACGTAGCCCTCACCGCGGACTGGTGAGCCGCCGAACGTTCCGCTCACGTCGCAGGCGCCCTCCCAATAAGTGATCCCGGTAGAGCCGCCGGTAACCAGCTCCTGCGCCAGCATCAGCGGCCGCACAATCAGGTCGAGCTTGAATGCCGGCAGTTCCACACGCCAGCCCATCGGATACGTGGCGCCGCTCTTGGGCGACTTCCATTTCGAACGCGGCGTGATTCGCATCTGGTCACGCCGGACGTGAATGACGTTCCCGTCGCTGGAGATGAGCGACCCCGACGAGGTCACGTCCGGCGTTCCATCGTTGCGCCGGATCACGTAGAGCATCAGTTCCGTGTCATTGTCGAGCTGGATGGAGAACCAGTCCCAACCCTGCTGATTCTCGCGCAGCACGGAGCTGCCGAACTCGTGATCCATCCAGGCCTGGCCGGTCGCACGCTGTCCGTTGATCGTCCCCTCGGCCTCAAAGCGCGTCATCGAGTAGTAATGCGATGCGAATCCGGCACCCTCCGCTTTCACGCTGATCCCGTTCTCTCCATGGACCACCGGCGCCTTGACGGTACGCAGCGAAAGGTCGAGCGCGTCCTTTCCCTCTTTTGCCACCAGCCGCCACGACCCATCCGGATTCGTCGTCGCACGCCAGGCCTCGTTGAAGACGTCGAGCTTCCCTTCTGCTGCGCCCGCGGTGAAGACCGAGCCGCGGTTGAGCTTCTCGTAGTAGCGGAAGTCCTTCGCCGCGAGATCGGTGATCGCAAAATGAGCGGGCAGGATGCTCTGAAGATCCCAGCGGCTGGTCTGCGGAACGCCGGGGGCGCTCACGCTGACGCGAAAGAACGTGACCTCGAAGCCGTAGCGCTTTCCCTCTTCGGTGCGGAGGTGGCCGGTGTAGTACCACCATTCGGTGCGGTACTGCGGATGGCTTCCGTGATCGCGGGGGAACGCGAACTCATAGCCGGGCAGAGCCTGGCGAAAGCCGGACCCGAGGGCGGAGGGACGCAGGATGAGGGAGGAGCTGACGATCAACGCCGCCGCGAGCGACGCACGCCGCAGCCCCGCCTTCATCCTTCGGCGTGCATCCTTCATCCTTCCGCCTTCCTCCATCGCATACCCCTATAATCGCAGGTCCATGGCCGAATCACCCGTCGGCTCCCGCGCACGGTTCCGAACCCTGGCGGCAGAGACGAGCATCCCCATCGACGCCGACGACCTGCTCGGACTGGCGCGGCGCTATGCCGATCAGGGGATGTACGACGAGTCCATCCATCTCTACGAGATGGCCGAGAAGCTCAAACCGGGCTCTGTCTCGCTGCGCATCAACCTGGCGCGCGTCCGCGACCGGAAGCGGTCGGCAGAAGAGAGCCGGTACACCGCCGTGAAACAGGAGGTCCTCGCCGAACGCTCCCGCGACGAAGTGGACTCGTCGCAATACGTCGGGCTGGCGCAGTACTACATCGCCAAAGACGAGATGTCCAAGGCCATCGAGCTTCTCGAGATCGCGAAGCTGAAGACCCCGAACAGTTACCGCCCGTTCGACATCCTCGGCCGGCTCTACTACTCCCAGGGCCAGTGGGAGCTTGCCCATGAGGAGATCCAGAAAGCGCGAAAGCTCAACCTCTTCGACCGCAGCCTGGCCGAGCTCTCCGGCCGCATCGCGTTCGAGCTGAAGAGCTTCGACCGCTCGTTGGACGACTTCATCGACGCGTTCCTGCTGGCAACAGACCAGAAGGGAGAGTCGACCGAGCCGGTGCGCCGGATGATCAACACGCTTCGGCGCATCGACAACATCGAGCCGAAGCACCTCAACGCCCGGATCAAGGATCGCGTGGAGCATCTGCAGCAGGCCACTGAGCGTCTCGAGGTCCGCAAGGAAGACCTTTTCCGCCTCGATCCGCGTAAGGAACTGAAGCACATCCTGCAGAAGATCACGCGCGCCGCGGAGAAGCGCGAGGACCTCATCGTCGTCTCGCACGAACTGCGGAAGCTGTCCGTGTTCCAGCATATGAAGGACGAGCAGATCTTCCGGCTCTCCAAGCTCGTGCGCGTGCAGAGTTACTCGAGCGGCGAGTACGTCTTCCGCGCGGAAGAACGCTCCATGGATTTCTATGTGGTGAAGGACGGACGCATCGAGATCCGCAAGGACACTCCGTTCGGACCGCAGATCCTCGGCAACCTGGCCGCCGACCATATCTTCGGCGAGATGAACTTCATCGACCGTACCCAGCGCTCCAGCGATTCGCTGGCTGTTTCGGATCGCTCCGCGGCGTATACGTTCTCCTTCAGCGCACTCGACCAGATCATGGATGAGGACAAGGAGCTCGCCGTCGCCCTGCACTGGGCTTTCTGGCGCTCCCTCACGGAGAAGGTTCGCGACGCGAACGAGCAGCTCAAACTGTTCTTCCAGGAGGACGCCAAGCGCGGACAGGGCCGCAAGCGCGACGCGGGCAAGCGCGACATGCAGCAGGTGACCGTCAGGTCGGAGGACAAGGTCGATCTGTTCCGGGAGCGCGGATTGTCCGCCGGAGAAATGAAGCTCCTGGCCACATTCTCGTCGGAGGAGCGCTTCCGCGAGGGCTCGATGATCTTCCGCGAGGGAGAGAAGGGCGACAAGCTGTTCATCGTCCTGGACGGGCGCGTGCGCATCTCGAAATTCATCCCGGGAGTGGGCGAGGAAGCCCTGGCGGTGCTCGATCGCGGCGACTTCTTCGGCGAGATGGCACTGATCGACGAGAAGCCACGCTCCGCCGACGCCAAGGCGCACGAGATCGACGCCACGGTGCTCTCCATCGATCGCGCCACACTCAACGAGATCCTCTCGATGGACCCGCACGCGTCCCTGCAGTTCCTGAATCTGCTCTGCCGCATGATCAGCCGCCGCCTGCGCGAGATCAACGACAAGATCGTGCAGTGGAAGTACATGGCTGGCTCGTTCTGAGAGGGTGTGAAGAAATCCAGAGCGACCCGTTTTGCGGCGACACGAAGCAAACCGGGCCCCCCTGGATTTCTTCACACCCTCTGAGCCCG
>JANMSA010000415.1:0-3126 GCA_031388865.1 Acidobacteriota bacterium
CGCCCCGGCAGGGGCGCGGGACCTGCGACGGGGAGCTTCCGTATTGCGGCAAACGTCCCGTCGGGGGTCCTGCGCCCCTGCCGGGGCGCGAACCCTGGGGGCCGGGCAACCGGTGGTACCCGCGCTGCGCGCTTCAACCACCGGCTATTTGCCATCACGCCTCCGGCGTGCACGCGTTTTCTTGCGAGAGGCATGCTTCAAGGCTGAGCCAACCAGCGCTGCCGGCCGGGCCGGCCCGCCGGAGGCCCCCCGGTCACCTGATCGCAAGGCACGCAACTCGCACTCGACCCGCCAGTGGTACGAGCGGAATCAGACGGTCGAAAGCGCGTGATCATCGAGGCGGGGGCGCCTGAAGTCGATGGCGGTGCTTTCCCGGCGAAGCGAGTGGCAGGCGATGTGGTCCGTGCAGAAGCGGACATCTTCGCGGACGGGCACGACCTGATTTCCGCGGTGGTTCGGCATCGGCATGAGGACCAGCCGAAGTGGACTGAAGTCCGGATGCGTTCACTCCTCAACGACCGCTGGCGCGCCGAGTTCGTCGTCGACCGCCTCGGCTTCCACCTCTTCACCATCCACGCATGGATCGACCATTTCCTCACCTGGCATCGCGACCTGAAGAAGCGGGTCGACGGCGGGACTGCCGAGGACGAGCTGCGCGTGCAGTTGATGATTGGACTGCAGCTCATTCGCGCGGCCGCCGTGCGGGCCGGCACTCGCGATCGCCGCAAGCTGGACGCGTTCATCACCACACTGGAGGGGGACGACCCGGTCGAGCAGAAGATCGAGGACCTCTGGAGCGAAGATCTGCTCACCCTGATGTGGCGCAATACCGATCGCGCGTTCGTGACCTCGTACCACCGCGAGCTGAAGATCGAAGTCGATCCACCGCGGGCCGCGTACAGCACGTGGTACGAGCTGTTCCCTCGTTCGGCGGCGGCCGAGGGTGGAAGGCATGGGACGTTCGCCGATGTCGAGGTGCAGCTCGGGCGAATCGCGCGGATGGGGTTCGACGTGCTCTATCTGCCGCCGATCCATCCGATCGGGGGAACCTTCCGAAAAGGGAAGAACAACAAGGTGGTGGCAGAACCGGACGACGTCGGCAGCCCGTGGGCGATCGGCGGCGCGGATGGGGGGCACAAAGCCACGCACCCGCTGCTCGGCACCATCGACGACTTCGCCGCGCTGGTGGCGAATGCGAAGAAGCTCGGCATCGATGTGGCGATGGACATCGCCTTTCAGGTTTCGCCGGATCATCCCTATGTAAAGAAGCATCCGGGCTGGTTCCTGATGCGTCCTGACGGGACCATCCAGTACGCGGAGAACCCTCCCAAGAAATATCAGGACATCTATCCCTTCCACTTCGAGAGCGACCAGTGGCAGGAGCTGTGGGCGGAGCTGCGCGACGTCTTCGCCTTCTGGGCGGGCAAGGGCGTGCGCATCTTCCGCGTAGACAATCCGCACACGAAGCCGCTGCCGTTCTGGGAGTGGTGCATCGGAGATCTGAAGCGCGAATGGCCGGACCTCATCTTTCTGGCGGAGGCATTCACGCGGCCGAAGATCATGTACCGCCTGGCCAAGGTCGGGTTCACGCAGTCGTACACGTACTTTGCCTGGCGCCACACCCGCTCCGAGCTCACCGAGTACTTCGAAGAGATCACCACGCCGCCAGTGAGCGATCTGTTCCGGCCGAACCTATGGCCGAATACGCCGGATATCCTGACCGAGTTCCTGCAGTACGGCGGGCGTCCCTCCTTCGTGCAGCGCTTCATCCTCGCGGCGACACTGGCCGCGAGCTACGGCATCTACGGACCAACGTTCGAGCGCTCCGTGCATCACGCCCGCGAGCTCGGAGGCGAGGAGTACCTGGACTCCGAGAAGTACCAGATCGTGCACTGGCAGCCGACCGACGACGATCTCACCGAGTTGATCGCGGCCGTCAATCGCATCCGGCGGCAGAATCCCGCGTTGCAACAGAACGCGACGCTGAAGTTTCACGCGACCGACAACGAGCAGCTTCTCTGCTACAGCAAGGCGGCCGGCGACAACGTGATCATCGTCGTGGTGAACCTCGATCCGAATCTCACGCACGCCGGCTGGATCGACCTCGACCTGGAAGCGCTCGGCATTTCCTCCGAGCGCGCCTATCAGGTGCACGACCTCCTCAGTCACGCGCGCCACACGTGGCACGGTCCGCGAAACTACGTGCAGATGAATCCGCACGTCGTGCCCGCGCACATCTTCCGGATTCGCAGAAAGGTGCGGACGGAGAAAGACTTCGAGTACTTCTTATGACCAGTTGGCGGTTGGCGGTTGACGGTTCGCGGGAGACCGCCGGACAGGAGCCCGTTGTCTCTGGGTCCAACCCAACCGCCAGTAGATTCAGCAGGCAGGTTGCGGTAGGCGGCAGGCGGGAGATGAAGCACGCCGCCTCCCTGCTCTGCCGTCTATTGGCCTACGCCGGGAGCGCAGCGTGCGGTCCCGCTGCGCGCCCTTCTCCCGCCAACCGCCAACCGCCAACCGCCAACCATTTATGAACAACGATCTCTGGTACAAAGACGGGATCATCTACCAGACGCACGTCCGCGCGTTCTTCGACAGCAACGGGGACGGCATCGGTGATTTTCAAGGTCTGACCCGCAAGCTCGACTATCTGCAGGACCTGGGCATCAACATCCTGTGGCTCCTTCCGTTCTATCCGTCACCGCTGCGCGACGATGGCTATGACATCGCGGATTACGCCTCCGTAAATCCGAGCTACGGCACGCTGAGCGACTTCAAGGCGTTTTTGAAGGAGGCACACCGCCGCGGGATCAAGGTGGTCACGGAGCTGGTGATCAATCACACCAGCGACCAGCATCCCTGGTTCCAGAAGTCCCGGAGGGCCAAGCCGGGCAGTCCGTGGCGGGACTTCTACGTCTGGAGCGACACTCCCGAGAAGTACAAAGACGCGCGCATCATCTTCAAGGACTTCGAGACCTCGAACTGGACGTGGGATCCGGTCGCCAATGCGTATTACTGGCACCGCTTCTTCTCCCACCAGCCGGACCTGAACTTCGAGAATCCGGCGGTGCACGAGGGGCTCATCAAAGCGCTCGACTTCTGGATGGACATGGGCGTCGACGCCTT
>JANMSA010000439.1:0-11207 GCA_031388865.1 Acidobacteriota bacterium
CCACGTCAGCTCGGCGGGCGTGCGGCCGAGCGACACCAGCGCATTCGCGAAACGCGCTCCGTCCATGTGCACGCCCACACTCCGCGACCGCGCGACGTCGCACAACGCCCGCCGTGCGAATGACGCGGCTGCGCGAATTGCTCGCGGCGTCAGTGCGGAGCTCCTGCAGCCGGTGCACGCCAATGCGGTCTTCCTTCGCCTCCAGCCGAAGGTGGCGGCGGCTCTACGCGACGAAGGGTTCCTGTTTTTTGACTGGCCGCTATTCGGCGCCGGAGCGGTGCGCATCGTCACCGGATTCGACACGTCTGACGCCGAGGTGGACGCTTTCGTCGAGGCCGTTGCGCGCGCAAGCCGCTGACAGACCAGACGAGTCTTCGGGTCTTCGAGTCTACGAGTCTACGAGTCTTCGAGTCTTCGAGTCTACGAGTCTACGAGTCTTCGAGTCTTCGAGAGGTTCATAGTCTCAGAGGTTCACGGTCTCACAGGAAAACTCGGCCGAAACACTCTGTGCGACGAGGGGGCCCATGCGCCTAGGATCCCCTCGAAGGCTCGTAGACGACCCTTGAGACTTCCTCGAAGACTCGAAGACTCGAAGGCTCGAAGACTCGTAGACTCGAAGACTCGAAGACTCGAAGGCTCGTAGACGACACCACCCCCTCGGATTGGAGCAGCTCGAGCGTGGCCCGATAGAATGCTGTTTTGTCGGGATCGAGCTCCGGCACTTCGCCGCGCCGCTCCAGCTTGAATCGCGCGTCCGTGGTCATCACCTCAGCAACAGGCTAAGGATGTGCCAACCGCGCCCGTCCGCGCTGCGGGTTGCCCGTTCTGCGATCGCAGTTGTCGGTTGTCGGTTCTCCGCCCGCTCGCACACCCGTTGCTCATTCATTCGCCGAGCAAGAACGCATGAACCAGTAACGGGTGTGCGGGAGGGTGGAAAACCGACAACTGACAACCGCGAAGCGCGACGACAACCGCGAAGCGCGCATGACAATCGACAACGCAGCGCGACGACAACCGCACGGCACACGACAACCGAGACACCTACGGTTTGTCCAGATCCTCGATCAGTACGTCTGACGCCGGCCCTGTCTTTTGCAGTCTTGCTGCAGCGGCTTCGGCGGCGCGCATCACTCTCAGGACATTGAGGCCGGCCATCTTCTTCATCTGTTCTTCTGAACGGCCGCGGCGCAGCAGTTCCACGAAGAGTTTGGGGTAGTCGGCGACGCTCTCCAGCCCCTCGGGGGTGGTGCTGATGCCGTCCAGATCGGCGCCGACGCCCACATGGTCGTCACCGGCCACGCGGATCACGTGCACGACGTGATCCGCGACGTCGCTCACGGTCGCCTTGGGGCGTGGATTCTCTGCGTCCCACGCCTCGAGGCGGCTCTTCACGTTCTGTGGCTCGCCATCATGCAGCGACTTCAGTCGGGCTTCCTCGGCATCCTTCTGCGCGTTGTAGACGCGCACCTTCTCGGAGATGAAGGACGGCACCCACGTCACCATCACCACACCGCCGTTCGTCTTCAGGCGCTGTAGAACGTCGTCGGGAACATTTCGTTGATGACCGGTGACCGCGCGGGCTGATGAGTGCGAGAAGATCACCGGCGCCGCCGCAACATCGAGCGCGTCGTGCATCGACGCCGGTGAGACGTGTGAGAGGTCGACCAGCATCCCCAGGCGGTTCATCTCGCCCACGACCGCCTTCCCGAAGACCGTCAAACCGTCGTGCTTCGGGTCATCGGTCGCGGAGTCCGCCCAGTCGACGTTGGCCGAGTGCGTCAGGGTCATGTAACGCGCGCCGGCGCGGTAGAGCATCCGCAGCGTGCCAAGGGAGTTGTTGATGGAGTGGCCGCCTTCGATCCCGATGAGCGAGGCGATGCGGTTGCTTTTGTGGATGCGCACGACGTCTTCCGCGGTGAGCGCAAGGGCGAGAGTGTCCGGGTAGGCGGCGTCCAGCCGGTGCACGACATCGATCTGCTCGAGCGTCGCCTGCACGGCCTCCGGGCCCTTCATGCTCGCGGGAACGTACACCGACCAGAACTGCGCGCCGACGTGTCCCTGCCGCAGCCGGGCGATGTCCGTGTGGAGCGGCTTCGCGAGCTTCGACTGATCCTGTTTGAGGTCGATCTTCGAGAGCTGGTTCTTCACGCGCTCGCGGTACTGCCACGGCAGGTCGTTGTGGCCATCGATGAGGGGGACCTCCCGGAGGATGCGCTCGACTGCTGGCTGGGCGTGGGATGTCAGGGCGAGGAGCAGCGTGAGGGCGAGGGTCAGGCGCATGGCCCGATTGTATGTCTCTACGCAGCCGGCCCGGAGCGGGATGAAGGATGAAGGATGAAGGATGAGGGATGAGGGATGACGGATGAGGATGAGTGATGAACGATGAGGGATGAGGGATGAAGGATGAGGGATACCGGTAGTCCTCTCCCTTCATCCTTCATCCTTCATCCTTCATCCTTGTCACCCGAACAGCGCAGACAACCGACAACCGAGAACCGACAACCGACAACCGAGAACCGACAACCGAGAACCGACAACCGAGAACCGACAACCGTTATCATCCTCGCCCGTGCCGCTCGCCTTCGAACCTGACCAATCCCACCCAATGGTGGACGCCCTCCTGCGAACCCGTGTGCCGCGCTGGCAGGAGTTGAATCGCGCCATCGACGATCGCGATGACATGCTCGACTTCACAGTGCAGCAGTTCGATCACGACCGCGACCGCGCCCTGACGAGCTACTTCCAGAACGCGATCGAGCAGTTCCGCCTCGTGCGTCACATTGCAGGATGGCGCACGCGAGGGGGTGGCCAGGTCCCGCGCATGCTCGACTTTGCCAGTGGGTACGGGCGGCTCACGCGCCTTCTTGTGCATGAGAAGCTCGCCGGGGAAGTGACCGTTTCGGACATTCTCGAGGGGGGGATGCAGTTTCAGGCCGAACAGTTCGGGGTGCGTACGATTCTGTCGGCGACGCAGCCGGAGAACTTCGTCGCCTCGGAGCGGTACGACCTCATCTTCGTCGCGTCCCTTTTTACGCATCTGCCTGCGGTGACCTTCACGCCGTGGCTGCGCCGTCTCGCAGACCTGCTGACGCCGGATGGGCTCCTGATCTTCACTGTGCACGATGTCTCGCTGGCGCCGGAGCCGTTCGAGGGCGGAATTCGCTTCGACTCCAGCAGCGAGAGCCGCGTGCTCGATGTCAACGATTACGGATCGACATGGGTGACCGAGGAGTTCGTGCGCGCGCAGGTCTCGACGCTCTCGAGATCGAACGCGTCGGAGTTCGCATGCATCCGCATGCCGCGCGCGCTCGCGGAATGGCAGGACGTCTACGTCATCTCGCCCTCACCGATCCCCGATGCTTCTCCGCGGCGAGTGCCCCGCGGCTTCATCGACGTCTTCGAGGTGACCAGCATTGGAGTCCGTGTGGAAGGGTGGGCCACCGCGGTGGAGGAGCGGGCGGACCGGGTCGAGTTTCGTGTGGACGACGAGGTCGTGGCGATCACCCGCGAGTTTGCCCCTCGCCCGGACGTCGCGAGCGCGATCGGTACGCCTTCCGCCACGGATTCGGGCTGGGAACTGGCGATCCCCCACGACGCCATCCGCTCGTTCCGCTACCAGGTCGTGACGATTTCCGCGTTCTCGCGGGCAGGGGAGGAGTGCATCCTGTTTCTCGGCACACTCGAATCCCGCGATGGGCAGACAGCGCGCGAGATTGCAAATGCGCAGCAGCATGAGTTGGCGGTGCAGTCGGCCGAACTCGCCACGCTCCGCCATGAGCTGAGCGTCCAGACCCACCAGCGCGCTGAGGCCGAAACGCAGCTCGCCGCGATGCGCGAGAGCCGCTTCTGGAAGGCCCGCGAGCGCTGGTTTAGCTTGAAGAGGACGCTCCGGCTGACGGACGAGCTGTAACCCAGCCGTAGTTTCGCCGTATAAGGGCCAAGCATGAGCCGCAGAACCAAGATCATCATCGCCATCGTCGTCATCCTGGCCATCGCCGGGATGACTTTCGCCTCGATCCGTTCCAAGGGGAAAGAGGGCACAGCTGTCACGTTCGCGAAGGTCGAGCGCACCGACCTCACCAGCAAAGTGACGGCAAACGGCCGTATCGATGCCCAGCGGAAGGTCGACCTTTCTGCAAACGTGATGGGGCAGATCGTCAATCTCGCCGTCCGTGAGGGCGACGTGGTCAAGAAAGGCGACTTCCTGCTCCAGATCGACCAGAAACAGCTGGCCGCCTCGGCCGAGGGAGCCGCAGCGTCGATGCGCGCCCTGTTCTCGGACCGAGACTCCTCGAGGGCCACCTACACGGAGGCGCAGCGCAACTTCCAGCGGGCGCAGAGCAACCACAGCCAGCAGATCATCCCGCAGTCGGAGCTCGATCGCGCCCGTAGCGCCCTCGACTCGGCGCGCGCGAACGTCTCCTCGATCGAACAGCGCATCCAGCAGGCACGCGCGAACGTGACCGCGGCGCGCGACACGCTCTCCAAGACCACGATGACCGCGCCGATGGGTGGGGTCATCACCTCGCTTCCGGTCGAAGAGGGGGAGGTTGCGGTCATCGGCACGATGAACAACGCGGGCACGAAGATCCTCACCATCGCCGATATGAGCATCGTCGAGGCGGTGATGGAGGTCGACGAGACCGACGTGCCCAACGTGAAGGTGGGCCAGGCCGCCACCGTCACGATCGATGCGTATCCGAACAAGACCTTTCCCGGTCTGGTGACCGAGGTGGGATCCAGCCCGATGACCGGGGCCGGCGGCTCGAGCGAGGCCATC
Source organism: Acidobacteriota bacterium (assembly GCA_031388865.1). Taxonomy (GTDB): domain Bacteria; phylum Acidobacteriota; class Thermoanaerobaculia; order Gp7-AA8; family Gp7-AA8; genus QHVT01. The sequence continues at coordinate 4,781 of JANMSA010000439.1, forward strand.
AACTTCGAGGTCAAGATCCAGCTGACGAGCCCTCCTGAAGGCGTGCGGCCCGGGTTTTCCGCGTCCGCGGACATCACCACCGGCACCCGAGAGCAGGCCATCGCCATCCCTATCCAGGCGCTCATCGTTCGCGAAAAGCCCGGGTCGGTGAAGGGTAAAGCCGTGGACGAGGAAGGCGTATACGTCCACAAAGACGGTAAAGCACAGTTCGTCCCCGTCGTCACCGGCCTTGCCGGCGACACGAACATCGAGATCGTCAAAGGCGTCGACGCCGGCCAGCAGATCGTCACCGGCCCCTTCCGGGCACTGCGCGACATCAAGGACGGAGCGAAAGTCCGAGAGCAGAAGGAAGAGAAGAAGGACGACGAGAAGAAGAAGGACTCGTAAGAGTTATCAGTGATCGGTTGTCAGTTCTCCGGGCCGTTTCGCCAGAGCGGCGGTGCACAGACAACCGACAACTGAGAACCGACAACGGCGCGCCATGGAGACTCTGCGAATTGCCTCGACCGCGCTGCGCGCGCACAAGCTGCGCAGCTTCCTGACGCTGCTCGGCGTGATCATCGGCGTCATGACGGTGATTACGGTCGTCTCGATCATTTCGGGGCTGAATGCGTACATCTCGGAGAAGGTCTTCGACCTGAACCCGGACGTGTATGCCGTCACGCAGTTCGGGATCATCACCAGCCGCGAGCAGTGGCTGGAAGCGATCAAGCGCAAGAAGATCGACTGGAACGACTACCAGGCGGTGCGGGACCACTGCGGAATGTGCGCGCTCACGGGTGCGTCGAATAGCACCAATAGTGCGGTCAAGCGCGGCTCACAGAAGCTGTCGCGAGTGCGCACCACAGGCGCGACGACGAGCGTAGCCGAACTGAACAACCTGGACATCGAGGCTGGACGCTTCTTCACCTCGACCGAGGAGGAGCGCTCAGCTCTGGTGGTCGTGATCGGATCGGACGTGCGCGAAGAGCTTTTCGGTCCGCTCGATCCGGTCGGACGCACGATTCAGGTCGCGAGCCAGCCGATGCGCGTCATTGGACTGCTTCGCAAGCAGGGTTCCGTCCTCGGCAACAATCAGGACAAGATCCTCTACATGCCCATCACCAGCTGGCGCAAGCGCTTCGGCGCGCGCGAGACCATCGACATCTGGGTGAAGGCCAGGAATGGCGTGCCCGGCATCGAGGCCTCCATGGATGAGGTCCGGGTCATCCTGCGTGGGCGGAGACATACCGCGTTCCGCGCCGAGGATCCGTTTGCGACGGTGACGGCCGAGGCCCTGCAGATGCTCTGGAAGAGCATTTCCGCGGGGCTGTTCTCCCTGATGATCCTCATCTCTGGCATCTCGCTCGTGGTCGGCGGGATCGTGATCATGAACATCATGCTGGTGTCGGTCGTGGAGCGCACCCGCGAGATCGGCGTGCGCCGGGCGATGGGGGCCACGCGCAGCAACATCCTCCGCCAATTCCTCACCGAGGCGGTCCTGCTCTCGCTGGGCGGAGGCATTCTGGGCGTTCTGCTCGGTGTCGCGATCGCGAAGTCGATTTCGGCGTTCTCGCCGATGCCGACGGTCGTGCGTCCCGCGCTGATCGTTGCGGGGCTGATGATTTCCGTGATCATCGGTGTCGCGGCGGGTGTCGTTCCCGCCTGGCGGGCGTCAAAGTTGCCGCCGGTCGAAGCGCTGAGGTTCGAGTAGTGGTGGACATGCTCCTCGCGGCGCGCGAGAACGTCCGCTTTGCCAGGATCGCGCTCGCGGCCCACAAGCTGCGCTCTGCCCTGACCGTGCTGGGGATCGTCATTGGAGTGACGACCGTCATCGCGATGGTCTCGATCATCGAAGGCTTCAACAACAACATCGTCAAGAATTTTCAGTCGTTCGGCGCCACGCTCGTGCAGTTCCAGAAATACGACCCGCGCTTCGGGCCGGGAGAGCGGGACGATTCAGAGCGCCAGCGGAAGAACCTCACTTACGAAGACGCCATGGCATTGAAGGCCCTCTCGCCGTCGATGCTGGCCGTCTCGCCGGAGCGGCACACGTTCGCGGGCGACAACGGAATCTCCATCGACACGACCTACGAAGGGAAGCAGGCCACGCCGGACGCGCTGATCGGGACGACTGAGGACTATTCGATTGCGAACAACCACTACGTCGATGAGGGACGGTTCTTCAGCGAATCGGATGTGCGCGGCTCCGCCGCGGTGATGGTCATCGGAGACAGCATCGCCGAGGCGCTTTTTCCGCGGACCGATCCGATCGGAAAATTCGTCACCGTCGTCGGCCGTAAGTACATGGTCGTCGGAGTGATGGAGAAGCAGGGCTCGACGATGTTCGAGTCGACCGACTCACACATCTATCTGCCGCTGACGACGTTCGACAGCACGTTCCCGGCCATCAAGCGGGATCGCGGTGTGAACATCGCTACCGTCCCGAAGAAGCCGGAATGGGTCGACCGCATCGTGGAGGAGGGGACTGCTGTTTTGCGCACCCGGCGTAAGGTCCCCTTCAACAAGCCGAACGACTTCGGGATCATGACACCGGACAAGCTGATCGGAAACTTCAAGGCCATTACCGGCGGAATCACCCTGGCCATGCTGTTCATCTCCAGCATTGCACTGCTCGTTGGCGGTGTGGGCGTGATGAACATCATGCTCGTGTCCGTGACGGAGCGGACGCGCGAGATCGGGATCCGCAAGGCCATCGGCGCCGTGCGCCGGGACATCGTGCAGCAGTTCCTGATCGAGGCCATGACTCTGTCCGGCATCGGCGGCGTCATCGGAATCGCTCTCGGACTGGGGATCGCCTGGATCGTCCGGGCCCTGGAGATGCTTCCCACCACGACCCCGCTCTGGTCCATCGTGGTGGGCTTCATCGTGTCCGTGTCGATCGGCCTCTTCTTCGGAATCTATCCGGCGTACAAAGCAGCGCGGCTCAATCCTGTCGACGCGCTCCGGTACGAATAGGGCGGCACGTCTTCGCGCGGCGTGAATGAGCAACGGGTGTGCGGGCGGGTGGAGAACCGACAACCGACAACCGCGAAGCGTCGAAGACGCGTTACGAGCGGAAGCGGATGAACGAATAGATCCCCTGCGGTTTGTGACCGTAAACCTCTTCCAGGTCGCGGGTCTTGGTGCGGTAGTCGATGTTCACGCCGAGTCCCAGGCGGTAGCGGCTCTGAGGCATGAAATCGAAGACGTAGCCGGCCGTGTAGTGAGTCGCCTCGGAAGGACCCGGTGCGGTCGGCGGCAGCACGAATGGGAAGCCCGCCGGCCGGTCGATGTGCTCCACCCGGGCCATGAAGGTGTTGCGGCCGCCGCGAAAGGCGAGTTCGACACCCCAGGCAGTCTCTCTCTCCCGGACCTGCTGCGGGTATTCGCGCGTGGTCCAGAGTGCGGTGACCGCGACCATCGGTCCGGCGTAGGTGACCGAGGCGCTGGTGATCTCGCGCTCGGCCAGGTCTTCGCCCAGTTGCCCGCGCGAAATCTGCAAAGCGATGTTCGGAGCGGGAGTGACGGTCAGTCTCGCGGATTGGGAGTCGATGTCACCGTCGGCCAGCTCGGTGTGGTCGCCCGTGGTGGCGGCGTCATGGAATGCACTGGCCTCGATGGTGAAGAAACGCGTCGCGAATCCCGCCGTGACGACACTGGTCGAGTCGTGCACGGTCTCGGTGATCTCGTACGTGAACGGTGCCTCGGCGAAGTCGACGCCCGAGGAGCGAAGCTGCGCCGGCGCAGCGCCGAGAGCGGGTTGGCCCACCAGGGCGCCGTACACCGAGACCAGGGTGTTGGTGGTGGGACGGTAGCCTGCCTGCACGGCGACCTCGCCGATCAGGTCATTCGGGCGCATACGACCCACCAACCCATCCTCGGGCACGTACTGGAAGAACTGGGGATAGCTGTCATCGATCGTGTATGGCTCGAGAGAGACCCGTCCGCGGGCGAGCACGAAGGCGCGCTCGCCCAGAGCGAGCTGCGCGCCGGCGCCGAACCAGTTCGTGGAGAAGGTCACGTTCTCCTGCTCCTCGGGGCCGGTCTGGCTGAGATAGGTCGCATGCACGTCGAAGCCATGGAAGAACGTGAGGCTGCCGTCACCGCTGCGGATCCAGGGCGAGGCGCCGACGCCCGGGGTCGTTCCGGAAAGGTTGTTCAGCGGGTCGACTTGGGCGAAGACGGTGAGCGGGAACAGCAGGGAGAGAGTGAGTGCGACTCGAATCCTCATGTGTCGCGCATTGTGCAACAGCTCTGCCCGGAACGTTTCGCTGGTCGCGCTTCGCTGTTGCTGGTTGGTTGCTGGTTCCTGGTTGTCTGCGGTTATGTCTCGTGGCCCCCAGGCTTGAGGCGGTTTGGACGGAGCGGCAAGCCACAAGTAACCAGCAACCAGCAACCAGAGACCAGCAACCACGAGCCGCTACTCCTCGCGCGCGACCGGATACAACCGTGCCCGTTCGTCGTACCAGGGGGTTCGCTCGTAGAGCCACTGCAGGCGCGCCCGGCCGCGGAACGTGTCGTCGGACTCCACCTTTGCCTGGAACTCCTGCGCGAGCTTCGGGTCCTCGGCGAGCATCTTCTCGGCCATCGGCTCCATGATGTATGCCTCCACGTACTCGGTCGGGCTGAGGATCGAGTTGAGGAAGCCCCATTGGAAGAGCGAGTCGGGGGACGAAGGCTCCAGCAGCAGAGTGACCAGCGTTCCGAGCGGCTGATCCGTCGAAACGCGGACCGAGCCCGCGGCGAAGGTTTCGCGTCGCTTCTCGGGCGTTGCGGTCGCACTCACCCTCACGTGTCCCTCGAACTGTGCCGCAGCGAACGACGGATTGGAGAGACGGAGCATCGTCACGTCGACCTCGCGCGGAATTGCGATGCGCTCGTAGGGAATGCCGTGGACGTCGAGTTTCTCGATGACCTCGCGCCAGGCGGCCGGGATCCAGTACGCGCGCCCGGGCCGGACGCTCGTCGCAACTTCGGTCGCCCGGGATACAGGCACCCGCATCGCAACGGGTTTGCCCAGCCACTCCACGCGCACGTCTCCCGTGATTGGCGATAGCGTCTTGCGCGAGGTGATGCCGAGGATCTCGATCTGGTCGGGCGTGCCGGCGGCGGGGACGCGCCAGGAGAGCGGCACGCTTTGAGGGCGCCGTGCCCGATCTGTCTCGGCCGCAGCGCGCAGCGTCGCGACTTCGCGTCCGACGACGCGCAGCGTTTCCTCCAGAAAGACATACGTGCCGAGGACGCGCTGGTCGTAGGGTTTGAGGGAGTGGTTCTCGACGAGGATCGTCGGCACGTGACGCGCGTCGCCGTACCCGGTCGACAGCCGCGGGTCGGACTGGCCGGAGCCGATGCCGGAGAGCGGATCATCGGTGAAGATCAGCGGGCCGGGGATGTGTCCCATCGCGCGCATCGCGGAGTCGACGCCCGGGCGGTACGCGCTGTCGAGCCACGCCGAGATCGCGGGCGAGTAGCCGGCGGTGCCGTTCCAGCCGAACGTGATGTCGTACTGATAGTCGGCGCCGTCGGTGACGTGGAGGTCGATGTAGAGGTCGGGCTGCCACGTGGCCAGCGCGCGGAGGATCGCGCGGGTCTCCGCGGCATCGGCCTTCATATAGTCGCGATTGAGGTTGAGGTTGCGCGCGTTCGTCCGCCATCCACCTTCCTCGGGGCCGCGCTGATTGATGCGTGACCAGCGGTGAAAGCGCTCGTGCCCGTCGACGTTGAAGATGGGGACGAAGAGCAGATTCACGCGGTCGAGGAGCTCGCGCTTCGTACCGCGCACGGTCAGATCGCGGAGGAACATCAGGCCGGCGTCTTTGCCGTCGATCTCGCCCGCGTGAATGCCGCCCTGCGCGAGCACGATCGGTTTGCCCGAACGCCGCATCGACTCGGGAGTGAATGCACGGTCCTTCGAAGCGATGACCATCCAGACGTCCCGCCCCTCATCGCTCTTCCCCAGCGATACCAGCTTCAGGTGCGGCGAAGCCGCAGCGAGACGCCGCACGTAGGCCATCGTCTCGTCATACCGCGGCGTGGTCCTGAATCCTGACGCCTCGGACGGCGTCACCCACGGATCGGTCGCAGTCACAGCGAGCGCGCGACTGGCGCCCTCCCACGGGATCGCAGGAGGGAGGATGGCGGTGTGCGTGGAGGCGAGAGTCGCGGAGAGAAGAAGCGCCGTCAGCATGACGGCGATATAGCACAGCTCAGACGGAGAGGGCGTTCTCGTTCAGGTGAACGTAAGGCGGGGACGTCCTGCTGTCATCCCGAGCGTGAGTCGAGGGACCTGGGCGGGAGGGGCATCAAATGCTCATGTTTGGCGCCCCGCCCTCACAGGTCCGACACGACTGTCGTCTGCTCGAGGGCGACCCCTCATCCGCCTTCGGCACCTTCTCCCCCGTGCGCGGGGGAGAAGGCTCTCGAGGGGAGGTGCTGCGCGACTTGC
>JANMSA010000446.1:0-1693 GCA_031388865.1 Acidobacteriota bacterium
GCGAGACAGCTGCCTAAGCGGCGGACGAATGTCGGCGTCCACTTTGCAAGCGGTGTGCCGATCCAGGACGCGCGTTTCTTTAGGATGTTTGGAATCGTCGGCCGCGGCAGCGCCGCCAGCGAGCTCTTTAGTCTTCCCTCAGGCGGAACCTGACATGCAGGTTCCTCAGGCGATCGTTCGCGCGAGAACGCATGAGTCGCGTGCGCAAACGATGCGGTGGATTGCGGGCTAGGAACTTGCCGATCTCGCCAACGTGGGAAAGTCCTGGCCGCTCGCTCGTACGTCGCACGCGCGGTGCGGAGGTGCGGGTTCAATACGGATGACCAGAACCTCTGGTCTCCCCTCCAACGCGACTGTCTCTTTCGGTTTGCCGTAGGCGTAGTGGAACAGGAGGCTCATCACCGCCGGCGCCAGTTTCCCGCGCTGCGCTTGGTTGAGAAGCGTCGCCTGGACGACCGGATCTTCGATGATCCCTTGGAGACTCAGGAAACACTGTCCGAGGTGCTCTCCGAACTCCGTTTCAAGCGCGTGAATTACAAGTGGATTCCGAGCGCCGACAAGTTCTCGTACTTCACCTTGGAGACACCCGCCGATAGCGAAGTAGCAGCGCGCTAGGCTCCCCCCGAACGAATGCGCGCAGGAGCCCTTTATGAGCGAACGTTTCGAGGATCTACCGATCGAGATTCAGCAGCGCGTTTTGTCGTTCATCGGCGACCGTGAAGACGGCAGGTTGGACGACGATGCCATGAAGGGCTTGATTGCATTCATCGTGGAGAACGCCGACGCGTACCCCGCGCTGCTGAATCTCGTGAAGGTAAACGAGGAACGCGTGATCGAACACGCCAAAGAGACCGGCGAGGTTCCGCCCGAATCAAGTTCATCAAGACCGCTACGGCCGACGGCGAGTCGGATCGTCGGAGAGCAGGACCATCAGCAACGGCACAACAGCTCTACCATGGCGGGCCACAATGGCCACCTCTGGGATAGCTGGCGGCGGCTGCGTTGGCCACGTTCCCTCCAGTTTCTCAGCAGCTCGTACGAGCCGGTCCACGTCCGGCTGCATGGTGCTCGCCGTCCGCGTGGCCCCCCGTCTGGAGTGGCGGCAGGAGCACAACAAGCAGGGCAATCAACATCATCGACATAACGGACTTCTCGAAGGTCGCCCTTCTCCCTTTACCGAGTGGCCTCAGGGTCGAAGATGATCCGAAGGCGCGTGCGGGTTGCTTGCGCGAAGCGCTCCAACGCATCGGTTGACGGGCGTACTTTGCCACCCTCGATGCCCGCGATATAGGACTGCGACGTCTTCATTCGCCTCGCAAGCTGCGACTGCGACAGGCCTGCGGCGGTCCTCGCCTCGATCAACGCGCGCGCGAGTCGGAACTCCCCTTCGAAGCCGTCGTACGCAGCCTTATAGTCATCATCCCTGCTCCAGCGGCGATGCAGGTCCTTGATCTCGGTCATCGCTTCAACTCCTTTGCCCTCTGAAGCGCCAGCTCGCTTTCACCAGCGGGGGTCTTCTCGGTCTTCTTCACGAAGGCTCGCAAGATGACAACGCGCTGCTCTTGGCGGCGATGTATAGCGCTCGGGGGATGCCGGCCTTTCCTTTGAGGCGGATCTCCCACATCGGTCCGCGGGTATGCCTCACGTGCGGCTCTCTGACGCTTGGCAGTCCCACTGCTTCGATCAGTTCCGC
>JANMSA010000452.1:0-12670 GCA_031388865.1 Acidobacteriota bacterium
TTCCCTTTTGCGACCTCTGCGACTATGAACTCCTTGAAGACTCGAAGACTCGAAGACTTGAAGACTTGAAGACTTGAAGACTCGAAGACTCGAAGACTCGAAGACTCGAAGACTCGAAGACTTGAAGACTAGAAGACTCGAAGACTCGAAGACTCGAAGACTCGAAGACTCGAACCCCGTATCATCCGCGAGTGCGCCCCCGTCCGTATTTTTTCGAGCTCTTCGTCGCGGCGAATCTGGTCGTGGTCGTCGTCCTCGGGTATCGGAGCCTGCCGATCGTCGGCTCGCCGGTGCGCATCATCGCGGGGCTTCTGATCTCGATGATCGTGCAGACTCTGCTGGGCGTCGCGGTGCGGTCAGTCGTGGCGCTGGTGCGTGGGAAGCGCGGGTATTTCCGGACACTTCGCCGCGGCTCCTGGCTGCGCGATACGGCGCGGCTGATTTTCGGGTTTGCTCTCGCGATCTTCACGTACGGATGGATCAAGCTGGTCGTGCCGCTGTATCACCCCACGCTGGTCGATCAGTCGCTCTGGGATCTGGATCAGACTCTTTTTTTCGGGTTGTCCCCGACGGTGTTCTTCCTCGATCTCTTTGACGGCCCCGCTCTGCTGCGCGCGGTCGACTGGTCGTACGCGAACATCTTTTTCGCGTCGACATTGCTGGCGGGGGCGTTCTTCCTGTCCGAGCCGAGCAGGCGGGTGCGGGTCTCCTTTGCGAACGGGTACGCGGTCCTGTGGATCTCAGGCGCGTGGCTGTACCTGCTCGTGCCTTCCCTCGGCCCGGCGTATCGTTTTCCTGAAATCTGGATGGTGCACGGAGAGGCGCTGCGCGTGACGCAGGCCTTTCAGGCCCTGCTGATGCGCAACTACCAGAACGTCATCCGCGCGGCGTCAGGGGAGCCTGCAGGGGCCATCCACATCGCGTTCGGGATCGGTGCGTTTCCCAGTCTGCATGTAGCGTTTCAGACCTACGTGTTCCTCTGGATGAGGAGGCTCTGGAGGGCGGGGCAGGTTCTTTTCGGCGTCTTCGTGCTGGTGATCTTCCTCGGTTCCATGATCACGGGCTGGCACTACATGATCGACGGGCTGGCGGGATTGGCGCTCGGCTGGGCCTGCTACGCGCTGTTCTGGCGTCGTGCGCGACTCACGCGCTGGCTGGAACTTCGCCGTGCCCGCTGACGTTTCCCAGTCCATGCCACAAGTCGAAACCCCTCTGGGCGACGTGCTGTCAGAACGCACCGTCGAAGGGGTACTGTACGAAAAGCTCGAGAATGGTGCGGTGCGCTGTTTCTCATGCGGGCACCGCTGCAGGATCCCGAGCGGACTGAAAGGCATCTGCAAGGTCCGCTACAACGAAGGAGGAGTTCTGCAGGTGCCGCGCGGTTATGTGGCCGCGCTGCAGGTCGATCCGATCGAGAAGAAACCGTTCTTTCATGCATACCCGGGCGCCCTCGCGCTGTCGTTCGGGATGCTTGGATGCGACTATCACTGCGGGTACTGTCAGAACTGGGTCACCTCCCAGGCGCTTCGTGATCCGATGGCCATCGCGCCGCCGCGGGACATCGAGCCGGCGGATCTCGTGAAACTGGCTTTGCAGCACGGCGCGAGAGTCATTACCTCTACCTACAACGAGCCGCTGATCACTTCCGAGTGGGCGGTGGAGGTGTTCCGCGAAGCGAAGGCGGCGGGGCTGATCTGCTCTTACGTCTCGAACGGCAACGGCACGCCTGAAGTGCTCGACTACATCGCGCCGTACGTCACGCTCTACAAAGTCGACCTCAAGGGTTTCCACGAGCGCCACTATCGCGATCTGGGCGGCACGCTGCAGCCCGTGCTCGACACCATCCGTGGTCTCAAGCTGCGCGGGATCTGGGTCGAGGTCGTGACGCTGGTCGTGCCGGGCTTCAACGATTCCGTGGAAGAGCTGACAGGCATCGCAGAGTTTCTGGCGAGCGTCGACGTCGATATCCCGTGGCACATCACCGCGTACCACGAGGATTACAGGATGAACAAACCCGCGACCACCACCGCTCATCTGCTCCGCGCGTACGAGATCGGCAAACGGGTAGGGCTGCGCTACATCTATCCGGGCAACATCCCCGGCGCGTTCGGCGACAAGGTGGCACGGTCTGCCCGACGTGCAGCACGCTGCTGATCGGACGCACCGGTTTCCGCGTCACGTCGTACCGTCTCAAGGAAGGCGGGTGTCCCGAATGCGGGACTCGGATCCCCGGGGTCTGGGATGGCGGCGCCGCCATCGGACGAAGCGGAATTCCGCTGGCAGTGCGGATCTAGCGTAACCAGTGGTCCGTGGTCGAGGAACCTGTAGGCGGCAGGCGGCAGTTGAAACCCGCAGGTCAGGTGGGGAGCTTCTTCTGGCTCGACCACTGCCTACTGCCTACTGCCCGACTGCCTACTGCCGACTGCGTACTGACCACTGCCGTGCACCGTGCTACGCTTCGCGCCCTCATGCCGGAGCTCATCGAGATCGCCAGCACCAACGAGCTCGCGCCAGGGCGGGTGAAGGCTTGCGCGATCGAGGGGCGGGTCATCGCGCTCTACCATACGGACTCGGGGTTCTTCGCGACCGACAACACCTGTCCACATCGAGGCGGGCCACTTGCGGAGGGGGATCTGATCGGCGAGGAGATCACCTGTCCGTGGCATCTGTGGAGCTTCGATGTCCGCTCCGGAACCTGCCCCGGCAACCCCGAAGTCACCGTTGCTACGCACGAATTGCGCGTGGACGGGGAACGCATTCTGGTGAGGCTCCCGTGAATCCGAAGGCGCTGCGTCACATCGATCTCTACAGCCCGGCGGGCAAGCTCGAGGCCCTGTATCGGGACCTGCAGGATCCCGCGGCGGTGGCCGTGATCTGTCACCCGCATCCGAGCGGCGGTGGGACGCTGCACAATAAAGTCGTGTTTCGAGCCGCCCGCGGGCTGGAGAGCGCGAACGTAGCCACGCTGCGCTTCAACTTTCGAGGGGTCGGGGCGAGTGGCGGCAAACATGACGGGGGCGAGGGCGAGCTGGAAGACGTGAATGCCGCCATCGAGTGGATGAAGCGCAAACATGCAGGGAAGAAGCTGATCGTCGGAGGCTTCTCCTTCGGAGCGTGGGTGGCCAGTCGCGCGGCCTGCGAGCGACCGGACGTTGACGCTGTGTTCCTCATCGGCACACCGGTGAACAAGTACGACTTCGTCTACCTGCGTTCCTGCGAGAAACCGATGCTCATTCTGCACGGCACGCAGGACGAGCACGGTGACGTGCAGAAGCTCGAGAAGGTCGTGCAGGGCATCCGCAACGCGGAGACCGTCATCGTCACTGGTGCCGACCACTTCTTCACCAAGCAGATCGAGGCCGTGGAAGAGACGATCCGCGGCTGGGCAGAAGAACTCATCGAGGACTGATCCCCTCCGTTTCTCTCTCCGGCGCCGGGATCCTTCTTCCGGCGCTCCTCACGGGACGGAACACCTCACAGTGCCTCTCTCAGAAACCGCAGGCCGAGACGCGTTCGCGTACCGTGCCATGTGAACAGATGGCCAGGGAACGGTCCGACCACGCGCGCTCCGCGGATCCGCAGCGCATCCTGGGCCGTGAAGAGGTAGGGCTCGTCGGGCAGGAACACGATGTCCGGCTTCAGCGCCAGCACCGTCTCCATGCTCGCGGGCGGATAGCGGCTCTCCTCGCTGAGGACGTTGCGGCCTCCGGCAGATTCGACGAGGTGAGAGACGTAGGTATCACCGCCGCACCACATCCAGGGGTCTTTCCAGATGGGACAGGCGAAGGTGAAGGGCCTTCTTCGCGTCGCGGCAACTTCCTCCCGAAGCAGGTCCACCAGTTCCGCAGCGCGCTCGCGGCGGTCGTGCAGGACGCCGAGATCCGAGATCAGAGAGGCGACGCCGGCGACGCTCTTCGGCTCTGAAACAAACAGCGGTGCGAACTTCTCGATGCTTTCTCCGTGACGGCGCAGGTTCTCTTCCAGATTCATGTGCACCAGGTCCGGCGCCAGAGCGCGGATCTCATCGACGCGCGGGTTCTTCGTCCCTCCGACTCGCGGCAGCTCGAGGTCCGGCGGGAAGATGCAGAAGTCGGTGATGCCAACGAGTGAGTCTCCAGCGCCGAGGTCGAAGAGTGTTTCCGTCAGCGAGGGGACGAGGGACACCACGCGGCGCGGCGCTTCGTCAGCATCGAAGGCGCAGCCGCGAACGTCGTGGATCACGAGCGTGAGGAGCGCCGCCTCGACCGTGACGGCGGAATGACCACCGTCGTCGCCGCGGCGTTGTTGGCGCCTTTCTCGTCGTAGATCTTCTCGGCTCGTACGCGGCTTAGAACGACCACCGTCGGAGTGGCTGGGCTCTTCGGACGCAGAGTGAGCACAGCCGTTTCTCCCGCAGCGAGGGCGGGGCGTGTACAGGCGACGCTGTCCCCCGGCGCGGAGCATTGCCATCCTGATCCGGAGGCACCGAGCGGCGCTCCGCCGGCGATCACGGTCAGTTCCCGGGCATCGTCGGGGCCGTGATTGAGGATCTCGAGCCTTGCACGACCTTTCGTATCATCGACGGCCGTGAGCTCGAGTTGGGCGTGCGTTTCGCTGGTTTGCAGTTGCAGCGCTGTCTCGCGACGATTGTTTCGCTCGACCGGGTCGGGCGTCGTGGTGGCCGCCCTGGCGCTGACCCGGTAAGTCATCGCCGTATGCTGCGAGGCGCCCAGTGTCACCACGAATTCAGCCGTGGCATTCGCCTCAAGTGTTGCCGTTGAGCACACGAGCGCATAGTCGAACCGCGGACGGCTGTCGTCGCACGTCCAGCCCGCGGGTTTCGTAATGCCGCGGAAGAGGCCTAGAGCGTTGGCGCCGGCGGCGACGCTCACCAGTCGCGCTGCGTTTGGACCGTGATTACGAACGCGTACCGTGAATTGGAAGGTCTCATCGGTGAACACCGCAGTCTTGCCGGGCACGACGGAGGTGATCTCGAGGTCAGCCGACTGAGCGGTGATTTCTTCAGAAACGAACAGCGCCGTGAGGATGAGGCAGGGGACCAGGAACCGGGAGATGGGGGCAATCACCGCATCAGCTTACGGTACTTCGGATCGAGCGCGTCGATGAGCCCGTCCCCGAGAAAGTTCAACCCCATGACGGCGAGCATGATCGCGGCTCCGGGGAAGATCGCGAGGTGATTGGCGAGGCCGAGGTAGCGGCGCCCCGCGGAGAGCATCTCCCCCCAGGAAGGGGTTGGAGGCTGGACACCCAGGCCCAGGAACGACAGCGAGGCTTCCGCCAGGATCGCGCCCGCGAGGCCGAGTGTGGCCATCACGATCACCGGATTGATGACGTTCGGCAGCACGTGCAGCAGGATCACGCGAGGAGACTTTGCACCCATGGCCTTGGCCGCGGTGACGTACTCCATCTCTCGGACCTTCAGCACCTGGCCACGCACCAGGCGCGCGTAACCGACCCAGCCGATGATCGCCAGAGCCAGCACGACGTTGTTGAGACTGGGCCCGAGCACTGCGACGAGCGCGATCGCGAGGAGGATCCCCGGAAAGGCCAGCAGAATGTCGCACAGACGCATGACCAGTACGTCGACCACGCCGCCGAAATAGCCTGAGATGGCGCCGAGCGTCACCCCCACGACGGAGGCCAGCAGCACGACGCTGAAGCCAACGCGCAGCGACACCCGGGCGCCGTAAAGAATCCGCGACAGGACGTCCCGGCCGAGGTCATCGAGACCGAGGGGATGCGTCTTCGACGGAGCTTCGAGACGCCGCGAGGTGTCTTGCGCGATGGGATCGTGCGGCGCGAGCAGCGGCGCAGCCAGTGCGGCGATCACCATAAGCAGGGTCAGCGTGAGACCGGCTGTGAACGCAAAGTTCCTCAGAAGCTGTTTCATCGGAGTGATCGAGTCTTCGAGTCTTCGAGTCTTCGAGTGGTCGAGTGGCCGGCGTGCGCGAGGAACGCAACCCCTTGAAGACTCGAAGACTCGATCACTGGAAGACTCATTGCAGTTTGATCCTTGGATCCACCACTCCGTAGAGCAGGTCACTGATGAAGTTGACCATGATGTACGTCAGCGCGATGACCAGAATGGAGGCCTGCACCTGCGGGTAGTCACGCGTGGTGATCGACTGAATGAGCAGGCGACCGAGCCCCGGCCACGAGAAGATCTGTTCGGTGATGATCGCGCCGGTGAGGAGCGATCCGAACTGCAGCGCGAGGATGGTGATCACCGGGATCAGCGCGTTCTTCAACGCGTGCCGGAAGATGGCCCTCCCCCGTGACACGCCCTTGGCGATGGCCGTCGTCACGTAGAGCTGGCCCAGTTCGTCGGCGAGGCTGACGCGAATCATGCGCGTGAGGATCGCCGACAACGCCAGCCCCATCGTGACCGACGGCAGGACCAGCGATCGGAGTCCTTCTTCGCGGCCCGACACTGGGAACCAGTGCCGGTTGATGGCGAACGCGATGATGAGCAGCGGTCCGAACCAGAAGCTCGGCATCGACACGCCGATGAGCGCGAAGAAGCGAGCCACGTTGTCGATCCAGGTGTTTCGATAGATTGCCGAGATGATCCCTAGAGGAAACGCCACGAGGAGTGCGACGAACATCGCTCCGAAGGCGAGCTGCATCGTTGCCGGGTAGCGCACGGCGATCTCTTTGGCGACGCTTTCATTGGTTCGAAACGACCGGCCGAGGTCGCCGTGCAGCAGGTTGCCGACGTAAGTGACGTACTGCTTCCACAGGGGCTGGTCGAGGCCCAGCGCCTTACGCACGTTCGCCACATCCTCCGGCCGGGCCCCTTCGCCTGCGATCTGCATCGCCGGGTCGCCCGGAATGAGATGAATGAGCGAGAAGATGAGCGTCAGGATCCCGAGGGTGATCGGAATCATCTGCAGGAGTCGTCGAACGATGTACTGCGTCATGTCGTCGGGAACGGGCCCGCGCAACGCACGGCCTCGCTCGCTCTCTGCAACATCCTCGCCCTCGGCCCAACCGGCTTGTCTGCGGACGTCTCTACCCTCAAGGGGCCGCCTCCTGCCTGCCGGTGAAGTTCCATCCACGAATCTTCGCCACGGGCGCCAGGGTTCCCCCGAACATGTTGTACCAGGTGCCGACGATCCGGCGCTCGCGCGAAAGCGATTCGATGTTCGAGAACGCCTCGACCATCGACTGCGTCCAGCGCAGGTTCGGGAGGCGCGCGACGACCGCGCCGTCGCGGATGAGGAAGGTGCCGTCACGGGTCGTGCCGGTCATGAGTGCCGTCTTCGGTTCGAGCAGCCCGTTGACATAGTTGAAACGCGTCACCCAGACCCCCAGCTTCGTGGAGGCGATCATTTCCTCGCGCGTCGAGTCGCCGCCGGACATGGACATGTGAAACGCCGCCCCGTGCTCGGGCGAGCCGAGGTGCCACGCATTCGCGGTCGGGGGGAGATGCAGACGGTCTGCCCACGCCTTGTCGAGCGCCGGTGTGCGCGGTACTCCATTCTCGATCAGCGCAATACGACGCTTCGGCATTCCCTCCATGTCGAACGGGAAAGGGAGGAAGTCGGGATCGACGGCGTCGTCGAAGAGCGTGAAGTTCTCGCCAAGCACGCGCTTGCCAAGATTCCCCACGAAGAAGGACGAGCCGTCCTCGTACGACTGGCCGGTGAACGCGATCATGTTCAACCACTCAAAGACCTCCGCCAGCGCCGGCGGCTCGAGAATCACGTCATACCGACCCGATGGCAGGTCCTCGGCGCATCCCGGGACCAGCGTCGCTTTCCTCGTCGCCTCTTCGCCGAGTTGGGCAATGTCCACAAGGGCGGCACTGCGCTCGCGGCGAGTCGCATACCCTGAGGCGGATGGTGCGATGGCGATGACGGTCGCATCGGCGTCGACCATAGGGGACCAGCGTCGTATCCCGTGCGTATTGCCGCACGATACGGTGGCGGAGCCGGTCGCGTAGGAGCCGGCGAACTGCACGTGCGGATGACGATCGAACATCGCGCGGAGAGCGAGCGCCTTCTCCATCGGAGAGGGGGAGGCCTGCAGCCCGGCGGGCTGTGACGATGGTTCTTCCTGAAGCCCAGTTGGCTGAGAGCTGGCCGTACTTTCGCCGCGGTACAGGCCCTGGAAGCCCAGCACGGGCTGCGAGTGTCGCGCGGCCTCTCGTGCCAGCGCTACGGTGCGGACGATCTCGTCAGCATCAAAGCTCGTGGTCGTCGCGACGCCCATCGCGCCCTTCACCACCACACGTATCGTCAGCCAGGAGCTTTCCTCGCACATGTTCTGGTGAAGCTGCGAGTTCGCGAAGCGGCTGATGTTGTGGTCGACGGACAGCAACGCGGCATCCGCCTCGTCTGCGCCCGTCGATCCCAGAGCGCGATCGAGGATGGAGAACGCCTCTTTCTGATCGTGCATCCGGGTCAGGCGCGCACCACAGTGGTCGTCGCCGCCAGTCTTGCCACCGGAACTGCATTGCGCGTATCGATGAGCAGGGTCACGTCGCGATAGAGCGCGGGATCCTTGAACTGTGAGTGCGGCGTCGACAAAAGGACCGCGTCGTAGCTGCCGAACTCCTCCCTCGTGCACGGGACCGAGGCCATGCTCAGGTCGAACTTGCGGCCGCGGCGGGCAACGGGGACGTAGGGATCACAGTAGGAGACTTCTGCGCCGCGCTCGCGCAGCAGCTCGATCAGTTCGAAGGAAGGCGACTCGCGGTCGTCGTCGATGTCCGGCTTGTAGGAGAGACCGAGGACCAGCACCCTTGCGCCGTGTACGCTTTTCTTCTGCGCGTTGATGGCCTCCGCCGTCCGATCTACGACATAGCGCGGCATGTTGCTGTTGATCTCTCCGGCGAGTTCGATGAAGCGCGCCCAGGTTCCGTACTCCGCGGCCTTCCAGGAGAGATAAAAAGGATCGAGAGGGATGCAATGGCCGCCGAGACCCGGCCCGGGATAAAAGGGCATGAACCCGAACGGCTTGGTGCTCGCCGCCGCGATCACTTCCCAGATGTTGATGCCCATACGCTCGAAGACGACCTTCAGCTCGTTGACGAGGGCGATGTTGATCGAGCGGAAGATGTTCTCGAGGAGCTTGGACGATTCCGCGACTTCAGCGGAGGCGACCGGAACGACGTGATCGATGGCCGCGGCGTATAGCGCCACAGCGGCGCGCAGCGAAGGCTCGTCGATCCCGCCGACCACCTTCGGGATGTTCTTGGTGTGGAAGCGCTCGTTGCCTGGATCCTCACGTTCCGGGGAGAACGCGAGCAGAAAGTCCGTCCCACAGACCAGATCGCGTTCCGTGAATCGCGGGAGCAGCTCCTCCCGCGTCGTGCCGGGGTAGGTGGTGGACTCGAGAACAATCAAATGTCCCGGCCGAAGCCTCAGGGCGATCGCTTCCGCCGTCATGCGTACGTACTTGAGATCGGGCTCGCGATGAAGGCCAAGAGGTGTCGGGACGCAAATGAGAATCGCGTCGCACTCCGCAAGGCGTTGAAAGTCCGGGGTCGCTTCGGCGCGTCCGCTGCCGAACGCCGTTGCGACGCGCTCGGGTCCGATGTGGCGTATGTACGATTCACCGCGCGCGAGAGCATCGGTCTTGGCCGGGTCCACGTCGAAACCGATGACGCGGAAGCCGCTCTCCCAGAAGAGAAGAACGAGAGGAAGGCCAACGTATCCGAGGCCGATGACGCCGACAGTGGCGGTACGGTCCTCGATCTTGCGGATCAGGTCGTCGACAGGAGGCATTGGGGTGGGTTTATATCAGTCTTCGGGTCTTCAGCCTTCGAGCCTTCGCGTTTCTTCCAGTCTTGGGGTCTTCGAGTCTTCTTCGGTCGTGGGGTCTTCGAGTCTTCCCGGTCCTGGGGTCTTCGAGTCTTCAAGTCTTCGAGTCTTCGAGTCTTCAAGTCTTCGAGTCTTCGAGTCTTCAAGTCTTCGAGTCTTCGAGTCTTCAAGTCTTCGAGTCGTCCAGTGCGGAGGTTCACAGGTTCACAGGTCCTAGGTTCATAGTCGCAAAGGTGGAGGGTTGCGGGTTTACGGTTCTCCTATGAGACTCTGAGACTATGGCTATGTCTCGAAGACTCGAAGACTCGAAGACTCGAAGTCTCGAAGTCTCGAAGGCTCGAAGACTCGAAGGCTAGAAGACTCGAAGACTCGAAGGAGTCACCCCATCTCCACATTGAGGAACCGTGCCGCGGGCGCGCCGTGCGCGACCCGCATCGTCTGCATCGGGTCGCCTTTGCCGCAGTTGGGGAGCCCCCACATCTGCCAGGACGCGCGGTCGGCGATGGCATCGCAGGAGCGCCAGAACTCAGGCGTGTTCCCGGTGTAGAGCGGGTTGCGGAGCATTCGGCCGAGGCGGCCGTCTGTGATTTCCCATGCGACTTCGCAGCCGAACTGAAAATTGAGACGCAGATCGTCGATGGACCACGACTTGTTCGTCTCTACGAAGATGCCACGTCTGGTGTTGGCGATGATCTCGGAGAGGGGCGTGTCGCCCGGTTCGAGATTGATGTTCGTCATACGGATGATGGGGATGCGCGCCGCGTTCTCTGCGCGCACCGTGCCGTTGGATGCGCGTCCGATGTACGGAGCGGTGTCGCGACCGGAGAGGTAATCAACGAAGATGCCGTCCTGGACGAGATGAAAGCGCTGCGCCGGAACGCCGTCGTCGTCGAATGCGAACGAGCCGATGGAGCCGGGGAGGGTGGCGTCGGCGACGATGTTCACGAGCGGGGAGCCGTAGCGGAATGTGCCCAGCATGGCCGGCTGCAGGAACGATCCGCCGGCGAGAGAGATCTCCAGGCCCATCGCGCGATCGAGCTCGGTGGGGTGTCCGCACGACTCGTGAACCTGCAGGGCGAGTTGCGCGGAGCCGACGATGAGATCGAAGCGTCCCGCGGGAGCCTTCGGCGCGGCCAGTAGTGCCAGGGCTTCATCCCTGATCTGCCTCGCCTTGGCGGGCAGATCCAGGCGCTCGATGAACTCCCATCCTTGGGCCTGGAAATCACCGCCAAACGGATTGGGGTAGGTGCGACGCTGAAATTCGCCTGCGTCGATGGCGACGGCTTCGATGCCGCCGCCCATTTGAGTCGTGGTCTGCTCGATGTAGCTGCCCACGGTGGAGGCGAACACCTTTTCCTGTCGGTAGCAGGAGATCTCACCAGAGGCCTGGTGGATGCGGTGATCGCCGCGCATGGGCTCGGTGGCCTGCATCAGGTGATCGAGCTTCTTCTCGATGGGAACGGACCAGGGATCGATGAGATAGGGCGACTCCCAGGTGGCGATGTGTGGGGCAACGTCGCTGAGCGTGATCTTCTGTGTGGAAGCGACGTTGCTCGCGGCGGCTACCTCGAGTGCGCGGCGCGCGGTGCGGTGCAGCGAGGCTTCACTGGTATCCGTTGTGGCGGCGAAGCCCCAGCCATTGCCGACGAGCACGCGCACGCCGATGGCGCGATCCACGTTCGCTGAAAGGTGGTCGACCTCGCCGTTGCGCACTTTCACATGCTGCTGGTGTGTGGCCGTGTAGCGGACGTCGGCGTAACGGAGGGAGGGATTGACGAGCGACGACAGGACCTCCTCCAGTTGGGAACGCGGGGGTTTCATGCGGGGCGGGGATTATATGGGAGCGCGCTTGCATAGAATGCTGGCGAGGCGGAGGAGGCATCATGAGAGTGCTGGTCACTGGAGGCGCGGGGTTCATCGCATCGCACATCGTCGATGCGTACGTCGAGCGTGGTCACCACGTCACGATCGTCGACGACTTGAGCAGCGGACGTCGCGAGAATGTGAATCCCAAGGCGGAGCTCATCGTCGCGGACCTGCGCGAGCGCGGGACGATGGATGCTTTGCGGGGAAAGAAGTTCGACCTGGTCAACCATCATGCGGCGCAGATCGACGTGCGGGTTTCCGTCGCCGATCCAGCCGCCGACGCGGAACTGAACATCGTCGCGTCGCTCCGTCTCTTCCGGTCATTGATCGACGAAGGTGTGGAGAAGATCGTCTTCGCTTCGAGCGGCGGCGCTGCGTACGGCGAGCCGCAGTACGCGCCGCAGGACGAGCAACATCCGGTGGCGCCTCTCTCTCCCTACGGCTGTGCCAAGCTGGCCATCGATCAGTACCTGGGCTTCTTCCGCGCGGTTCATGGAGTGAAAGCGGTTTCGCTCCGCTACGGGAATGTGTACGGGCCCCGCCAGAGGAAAGACGGCGAAGCGGGAGTGGTGGCGATCTTCGCTGGCGCTCTCCTCGACGGACAGCAGGCTCGCATTAACGGGACCGGCGAGCAGACGCGAGACTACGTGTTCGTGGGAGACGTGGTCCGCGCGAACATGGCCGCCTCCGAGCTGGACCTCGACGGCATCTACAACGTAGGCACCGGAGTGGAGACGGACGTCAATGAGCTCTATGACGGCATCAGCAGCGCACTCGGCATTGAAGCGAAGGCCGAACACGCTCCGGCAAAGGCCGGCGAGCAGCTGCGCAGCGTGCTCGACGGATCAAAACTGCGCAGCATCGCCAGCCTTCCGGAGCCTGTGACGCTCGAGGAAGGGCTGGCGCGGACGGTGGCCTGGCTGAGGGCGTAAGGGCAGGGCCGAGGGCCGAGGGCTGAGGGACGAGGGAAGCGAGCGGTGTCGTCCGTTCCTCGGGGGGGCGCTTGTCAGAACCAGTGCTGACGTTCGGCGACTTGG
>JANMSA010000580.1:0-2411 GCA_031388865.1 Acidobacteriota bacterium
AGCTGCGAGCTGCGAGCTGCGAGCTGGTGGGGTGGACGGTGGTCTCCTGCGAGCTGAGAGCTAAGTGCGCCACCTCACGCGATACGTCTTCGGCCGCGTCAGTTGCTCGCGGATCGCTGTGGCGACCTCGGTGCTGCTCACCACGGAACGCGAGCGTCGGGGGAGGTCGGCAAGCTCTGCGGAGGTGGGTGCCCCGTCGCGCAGCATGGCTGAAAGCGGGTCGGGCGAGATCCACCTTCCTTCGAGTGCGGCGATCGCGCCGAAGAGGTCTACGGGCTCGATCGTGAGCGTGCCTTTCTGTGAGGTGAAGCCTTCGCTCGAGAGCACCTCCCCTGGGAGGCGAACGGTGATCCGCGCCGGGAACGGGTTGAAGACGAGGTCCGCTTCCTCCGCGAACGTGTCGGCGCGGTTTTCGTGCTGGTCCATCCGCTCAGCGATCCCCTCCATCGACCTCCGCACCGCATCCACCAGCGGCTGCTCCTCCTCGGTCACCGCTGCGTTTTTCTCGTCCAGGACGGCGGCCAGGACGTAGCGGTCCCGCTGCGGCTGCTCCTCGAGGTACGAGTACAGGTGATCGATGGCCACGAAGTAGCGGGCGACCGAGCCGCTCCACTCGGTGAGCTGGCCGTCGAAGCGCTGGCGCTGTTCGCGGGTGGCGCGACCGCTCGACCCGGGATAGAACGTCAGCTCGCGCCAGTTTTCTCCGCGCAGGACATCGGCCGTGATGTTGACGTCGGAGAAGAGCTGCTGGAGGTCCTCCGATCGGATGCGTGCCGAGCGCGTGACTCGCTCGAGCGCGCCGCGGCTTTTCGCGTAGGCGACCTGTTCCTCTTCCGCGTGAAGGCGGGAGAAACGGAGCGACCAGGGGTCGGTGTTCGACTGCGCGGCGGCGCGAGCGGCGTCTACGCGATGCCGAATGTGGTCATTCGCTGGATCCAGCTCGAACTTCGTCCAGGCGGTGACGAGCAAAGTGTCGTCATCCTTCGATGGCTCGATGGTCATCTCGTCGAGCACTGGCTTGCCGCACGACGCAAACATCAGGGCGGCAGCGAGCAGCAGTGCCGAGCGTTGGGCCCGCATCACTCCTCCTTGATCGCCGCGATCGGATCGAGGCGCGACGCGATGCGCGCGGGGTACCACGTTGCCACCACCGAGAGAAAGACCGCCACCAGATTCACACCCACGATGTCTGGGACGTCGAGGGTGAACGGAAGGTAACTGACGAAGTCCATGTCGCCCGGCATCTTCACCAAGTGGAAACGATTCGCGAGCCAGGAGAACCCCAGGCCGATGATGTTCCCCAGCACGGTCCCGCTGAGGCCGATGAGCAGGCCGAGCTGCATGAAGAGCGACAGGATGTTCTTTTCCGTCGCGCCGAGCGTGCGCAGGACGCCGACCGAGGGGCGCTTCTCGAGGATGAGCATGGAGAGGGAGGAGACGAGGTTCAGTGCCGCCACGAAAATGATCAGCGAAATGGTCGCGAACATGACCACCTTCTCCAGTCGTAGCGCGAGGAACAGCGGGCGGTTGATCTCCTTCCAGGTCTTGAACTGTCCGCCCGCAAATTTCGGTGCGAGCGCGGCCTGCACCTCCTCGGCGCGCAGGGCATCGCCGTACATCTCGATCGCCGTCGGTTCGCCACCGGTGCCGAAGAGACTGGAAGCTTCGTCGTGTTTCAGCCAGGCGTCGTTCGCATTGCTCTCTGCTCCGCTACCCGGGGGCGGAAGCGCGATCTGGGCGATGCGGTAGTGCATCATCACCGGCACCGGCCCGAACGGCGTCAGCCGCGTGCGTGGTGCGATCACTCGGATGGTGTCGCCACGAGCCAGCGAAAGCGAGGCCGCGTAGCCGCGCGTCAGATAGATCTCCGGCGCGCCGTCGCCGGACACGAAGGGACGTCCACGCGCACCGCGGTCGACCTCCGGCTCGTGCCCCGCCGTGAACGAGCGGATGCGCATCGGCCGTCCCGCGTTTGCCGTGACGTTTGCGCCCCAGGCGATGCCGCTGATGAACGGGCGCACGTCGCGGATGCCCATGCTCTTCGCAGCTGCGACGATCTCGTCCGCCCGCGCGATGGTGTTCCGCCCGGCCGGCTCGACGAGCAGCTGCGGGCTGGCCTCGATCAGGCGCCCCTTGATCTGCCCCTGCAGTCCGGACAGCAGCGCGATCGAAATGAGCAGCGTCGCCACGCCGACTGCCAGTCCGAGCATGCTGATGATCGAAAGGAACGCCGTGTGTCTCCGCTTGCGAGCGGTCCACAGATAGCGGCGGGCGATGTGGGATTCGATGGACATTCGTCTCCGGTTCTCGAGGTCTACAATCTTCGCTTCGGGTCGTCGCGCCTTTTGGGTTAGGCCGCGGCAGGTTCACAGTCCCATAGGCTCACAGTCTCACAGGGGGAGCGATCGCGG
>JANMSA010000608.1:0-16137 GCA_031388865.1 Acidobacteriota bacterium
GCGAGAAGGCGGAAGTGGTCGCCCTCGCCTTCGAACATCCGCGGTTCGCGCGCAACGATGGAAAGACGATCGTGATCTCCTATTGTCAGCCGCACTTCACGCAGAACTCGCTCGTGTCGGTGACGTTCGCATGACCTCGCGGAACAGCGTCTCCCACTGCGAAGCGATGTGACTCCACGCGTAGCGCGGTTCTGTTGCGCGCGCCAGCGCGGCGGCCGCCAGCCGATCGCGCTCGTCGCGATCGCGATACAGACGCTCGAGAGCTTCCGCAACGTCCTCCACGGTGACCGTGCGTCCCGCGTGCTGGTAGCGCTCCACCAGGTCGTGGCCGGCAGGTTCGACGAAGAGCGCCGCGCCATCCCAGAGCTCCGCGCAGGCGCTGTGGCGCGGAAGAACCTGCGCCGCACGCGTAGCTCCATGCTCGAAGGCGATCAGACCCCAGCCTTCCTTCTCGCTCGTGCTCAGTCCAACGTCGCAGGAGTTGTAAATGAGGTTGAGCCGTTCGTCCGAGACCGACGGATGCCGATCCGAACGCTCCGTGAGGATCAACCGTTCGCGGATGCCGAAACGATCGGCAAGGGGGATCTCACCTGGCCACGAGGCCCGCGTTGCCATGTGCAGGCAAAGCCTGACGTTCTCCGGCTTGTCGCGCGCGAAGAGCGCAAAGGCCTCCACGGTGAGATCGATCCGCTTGTAGGGCTGATTGCGATTGGCGTTGAGAACGATGAATGCATCATCGAGCCCTTCACCGAGAACGACGCGTCGCGCCGCAGTGCGATCCACGGGATGAAAGGCATCCGCGTCAACCCCGTGCGGGATGGTCTCCAGGCGCCGCGGGGCCACGCCGAGCTGAGCAAAGTGACGCTCCACGATCTTCCGCCCGAATCGCTGAAACGCCACGTAGCAATCAGCGCGAGCAAGTTGCGCCGCGATGCCGGGCGTCACCGAAGCCTCCCCGTCCACCGCACCGTAGAAGATGGTTGGAAACCGTCCACACACCGCGGGTGCGAGCCGCGCGCAGACCCACGGCTCGTCGAGCACGAGTACGACGTCCGGCTTCACCTCTTCCATCGCCTCGATCGAGGCGTCGCTCCCGAGGCGAACCACCGGATCGGCGAGCCGGGAGGCGATGCTGTCCAGTACGCGGGCGAACCCGGTCGGTCCGCCCGCGTGGCCGAGGAAGAGGATCACACCAGAGAGAGGGAGGCGTTGTCGTACGGGTACTGATTGTTCGCGCGCAGGAAACCGTCGATCTCGTTGGTGAGGATGGTACTGACCGTGGCGAGGTTTCCCGGCTGATTCAGAGTGCTGTTGATCTGCGCCACGATGGTCTGCTGCGCCTGCGAGCTGTTGAAGGCCTTCTGCGCGACCCCGTTGTACGACGCCCGGTCAGCCCCCTTCGGGATACTCAGAATGTCGATGGTCACGTCCATGCTCGGCGTCTTCCCGTCCGACAATGTGGGCGGATTGAACTGCACCTGATTGACGACCAGCGTCAGAAGACCGGGTGCCAGCGCCGTGATGGTGAAGGTGAGCACGGCGTTTCCGCGGGCGCTGGAGCCCGCGGCTGGCATCGAGGCGCCGAAGGTTCCTGTACCGACCTGGGCCTGGGCAGGACCCGTACACACCTTCTGTTTCGGATCCGTACTGCAGCAGCAGTAGCTGGTGAACGTGAAATTGCCAGCGATGGTGATGGCCGTGGGGAAGCCGGAAAGCGTACCGAAGTCGACCTGCATATTGATCGTTCTCCCGTTCGGCGGCTGCGCCATCGGACGCTCCGCAAGGATGTTCTTCATCCCTCCAAGGAAACAGTTCGACAGCGACAGCGTCGGGTAATTCGGGGGAATGGCGGCCGTGATGTAGTTCAGCGAGGGGTCCGTGCCGCAGTATCCACCGGCGACGATGTCGATGCTCGAACAGATCGAGTCGGCGGACGCGAGGACGGTCGGATCTGTGAGCTGCCCCAGTTCCCAGGCGAACGGACCATACGGGTCGTACTTGTTGTTCACCACGAAGGTCGGCAGGTAGTACGCGCCACCCGGCGTGTTCAGCTGCGGGTAGAGACTGTCCATCATCTGCTGGATGAATTCCTGGTCGCCCATCTGCCCTCCTATGCGTTCAATGCCGCAAGCATCTCGTTGTACGTCATGTCGCGGTACTGCTCGAGCTTCGGCGTGACCTCGGCCACCGACGCCTGCAGCCCGGCACTGCCGTTCTCCGCGATGAAGCTCAGCAGATCGATCGCGATCGGAACGTGTTTGCCGGTCTCGTAGTCGCTGGCGGCGACGTGCGCGGCCAGTAGCGCTGCCTGCGGATGGCCACGGCGCATGGACTTGAGCAGCGGCTCGACCTCTTCGCGATGCAGGTAGTAGTGATACAGGAGCTCCTGACCTTTCGGCGACGCCGTGAAGTCGCCCAGGAACTGCGGCTGACGACGCACCATGGCGGTGCTCACTCCAGGCTGGAGTGCGCTATTGCCCGACTCCACACCGCAGACCTGCAGCAGCGCGTCGATCACATTGCTCGCGAGCTGCCACGCTGCCTCGATCCCCATCACGAAGTAGCTGGCGATCTTCTCCGCAATCTCTGCCAGTGCCCAGCCGATCTGATAGAGGAGCTTGACCAGCGCCTCCGCGCTCGCCAGAAAGGCGTCGAGTACGGCTTTCGCGCTGTTGAGTAGCAGGTTCTTGACGAAGCTCGCGAAGTCATTGAACGCGTTGATCACGTCAGACATCTGCAGATCGATCGAGAGGCTGAAATCGATCGGGCCCCAGGAGAAGGTGACGTCGAGTGAAAAGTACGGAGCCGAGGTGGGGAGGGCGCCGCATACCGGTGAGCTGGGCACCAGCGTACCGAAGGCGACGCAGAGCGAGGCCTTGGGCGTGGGGATGGTGAACTGCGGGATCGGGCCCCACGGGCCGAGAGTGATGTCGGGGGGATTGAAGGCCGTGTTGAGCGACGCCGCAAAGTCCCCCTTGTCGGGGATGAACTCGCAATGCATCTGTTCCGTGAAGATGCTGGCAACGTCCAGACTCACATCGAACTCGAAACTGTCGCTGGAAGCCTGGACGGCGACCGAAGAGTTGATCAGGCCGAGCAGTTCCATCGCCGCATTGATGGTGAAGTACGCGTTCGTGACGGATCCGCTTCCGCAGAACCCGGCTCCCTTCGTGTCGATGCACGCCGACGGCCCCAGCGTGCCGGTGGTGTCGGACAGCTTCAGAATCTGCACGCCCCCTGCGCTGATGACGATCGGCCCGCCGCCCTGGCTGATCGACCCCTTGGCCTGCACGGCGATGCTCGGCTGCGTGATGAGCGAGAACGCAAAGTCGAGGTCGTAGCCGAAGAACGAGATGTCGCCGGTCGCGCCGATTCCAGGGGAGTAGTTCTTGCCGTCCAACTCGATGGGGGCGGCGACCGCCAGGAACATCAGCTCTTTGAACGAGATGTCGTTCAAAAGCGGGAAGTCGTTCAGGTTGAGGGAGGGGATGAAGTCGGTAATGAGCTGGGCAAGGGTCACCGACTTGCCCTGATCCGCAGACGAGAGCTCGGCCTTGATGAAACTGGGTGCCTCGAAATCGAGGATGGCCGTCGCCACTTCGAGATTGACCGGTTCCTGCTGCCCGGTGCCGATCTGGATCACTCCATCGACTCCGACATTGAAGCCCTCGTCTCCGATCGAGAATCCAATCGAGACGCTGAGGATGGTCAGGTTCTGAATGCCGAAAGGATGCGTCCATCCACCTGAGCCGCTGATCGTGGCGTCCACCGAGAGGCTGGGTTGCGCGCCATACGTGAAGGTACCGTCGCCTGTGAGATTGAGCACGTCGGTCGACGACGCGTTGAAAACAGCGGTGATGGAGATCTCGATCGTGCCGGAAGTGGCGCTGCTCGACTTCCACGCGAGGCTGAAGTTCTGGAAGTTGAACGCGTTGTTCGACGCCGGCTCCGTGAGCGTCGCGACCACGCTCGCTCCCGCGGAGATTCCGCCGGGAGGGAGATTCGCAATCAGGCTCAGATTCGTGCCGGCCGGAAAGAAGTCTGCGATCGGAGCGAGCGTCCCGCCACTGAGCTCGATGTCCGCAAGAAACGTCAGCCCCGGGTCGATCGAGGACGGCAGATACGGAAGATTGAGGCTCTTGAACGCACTCAGGTCCGTGACCGTGATGGTGGAGGCGAAAACGCCGGTCTCCCCCTGGATGGAGAGGGTGCCCACCACCGGCCACTTCGAGGAAGGGGACCACGTGCCGGTGACGATGAAGCCACCGAGAAAGCCGAGCTTCTGCGAGGCATAGGACGCGACCAGCAGACCGGTGCCGATCGGGGAGGCATCGAGGCTGGCGGTCGCGTTGAGCGACATGTTGAAAGCCTGATCGCCCGGGTTGACGTTCAGAGCGACCTGCCCGTTCGAGAGCGTGAGACTGCTGAACGGGTACGTGTTGAGCACCGACCAGGCGTTGGAGACCGCCCAGCTCGACTGGAATCCGGCCATCAACCCGAGCTGCACCGCATTCTGCGTGGCGGTGAAGGTCGCGGTGACGTCCCATTCGCTGAGCACCGGCGCAGCCGAGCCGGTGCCGGTGATTTTGGCCGTGGCGCTGTCACCCGTGAGCGCGAACGTCGCGCCGTTCAGCTGAATGGAACCTGTGAACAGGTTCTCGACCGCAGCGCCGATCGCCGAGCCAAACGCGTTGCCGATCGTGGAGGGGATGTTGATCCCCGTACCATTGTTGACGAGGTAACCCTCGAGTGTGCCTTTGACGTCGACGGACATGTCGTCTCCTTCGTCTACTACGCGCTGGGGCGATCGGCTCGCAGAGCGGTGGACAGCACGCGCGCGAGATAACCGAGGAAGTGCGGGTCGTTCAAGGCGCCGAGAACCCGCTGGCCGAGAACGCCTTTCAGGAAGTTCGCACGCTCGAGGGCGTTGTCGACTTCCGCGTGCAGGTTTCCAGGGAACACGCCGAGCTGGACTCGCACCTCGGGCGCCGCGCCACTGAGGCTGGTGAACTGCACGGCAGGCCCGCTTCCGTCGTCTGTGATCGTTCCGCTGAGGGTGAGGTTCTGTGTGCCGAAGTGCGCGCGGAACTCGCCGTCGATGGGGCGTCCGGTGTTCTCGCGTAGAAGCAGTCCGGCGCGGACGTCATCCTCTTCCTTCTCGATCTCTGCGATGACGTCCTTGAGGCTGTCGCGCATGGACGCGACCTCCGGAGAATCGACGATCATCGGCGCCGAAAAGCCCACCCCTTTGCGAAGCAGCGACAGCGATGGCGGGTTGGACGTGCTCACGACGTTCATCACCCCGTTGACTGTCTGCTGCTGCTGGATGGTCGGGGCGGCGTTGGTCTGGAAGTTTCCCGCGGCCAACGCAGCAGCCTGGTTCTGCTGCGCGTTGCACGTGGCGACCACCAGCAGGTTCATGGCGATCGCGTGGGGATTGTAGTCGGGATCGCCGTTGACCGGCGGACCGCTCGGGTTCTGCGCCGCGTCGGCAGTTTGCGCGGCGAACGTAGCGGTGGTCTTCCCATTCGTCTGGCGGTTCTGCCACTGATAGAGATACTTGCTGTTCTGGTAGATCTGTGCGTACTCGTCGTTGTGCTGGTAGTACGTCGACAGCATGAAACGCCCGCTCTCCGATGTGGAGAGGTTGTTCTGATAGGCCTTTGCCAACGTGATGTTCTGATCGTCGCCGGCGGCGAGCTCGTTCGAGGACCTCAGCGAGGTGAACGCACTCTTGAATGCAGAACCGCTGGCGACGCCGCGTCGCAGCCGGTACTTTCCAGCGTACTTCAACTGTCCGAAGCGCACCGTCGCAGAGAACTGTCCCGTCGCCTCATCGAACGTGAAGTCCTGACCGATGATCGACTCGAGCTGCGAAAGCTCGTTGTCGTACAAGTCGATGTCCACGCTGCCCCACGGCTCCTGATTCAACAGCACCACCGGCCCGGTGCGCCGGAAGGCGAGCGGCCGCATTCTGGGAAACCAGGTATGGCCGACGCGCGAGCCACTCTTCTGCGCAGTCGAAAGATGAAAGGGATTCGAGGACCTCCAGAGGTGACTCCAAGCAGACTCCACGCGGGAGGCAAGAGATCGCGGCATCGAATATTCTCCTCGGAACCAAGGCCCTGTTGCTGGATTGAGGCCGCCATGGTACACAACGGATTATCGCCGTAGCAACTTAGATGACTCCTTCCGTCGAAAATATACTTATGGAAAAGAGAACGGTCTTTGTCCGATCCGGTCGTTGACGCGCGCGCGCTCGTCGCCGCTGACCTGGCTCGCTTCGAAGAAACCCTTCAGATCGCACTCATCCCGCAGGCGGACTACCTCTCCGAGACGGAGTACGAAACGTACCGGCGCGGCAAGAAGCTGCGGCCGTTGATTCTGTTGCTGAGCGGCCGGCTCTGCGCAAACGGTGTCCCCGACCTGCCGCAGAAGGTGATCAACGCCGCGGTCTCTCTGGAGATGCTGCATGTTGCGACGCTGATCCACGACGACATCGTGGATGTCGCGCCGATGCGCCGCGGGCTGCAGACCGTCTACTCGGAGCGAGGCACGGAAATGGCCGTTCTGATTGGCGATCTGCAGTTCATCCAGGCCATTCGCTGCTTCGCCGACGGCATCGACACGCAGCAGGACATGCACCTGGTGAAGATGGTCCTCGACGTCGGCTTTCAGATCTGCTGCGGGGAGCTGGACGAGATCATGACCGATCCGGCCCTCGACGCCGAGACGCTGGAGAAACGGTACATGCGTACGGTGAACCGCAAGACCGCGGCGCTGTTCGCCCTCGCCTGCGAAGCCGGGGCACTCCTGAGCGGCGCGGGGAAAACCCAGGCCTTTCACCTCAGCCAGTTCGGACGCCGCTTCGGCGTGGCGTTCCAGATCATGGACGACGTGTTCGACTTCGTCCGACCGGAGGAGCTGGCCGGCAAAGCACCCGGCAAGGACCTGGAGCAGGGACGCGTGACGCTCCCTCTGATCTACGCCCTCCCGGAGCTCGGAGCCGGACATCCCGCACATCGCATCATGAAGCGCGAACCGTTCACCGTCGAAGAGCTGCACGAAACCGTGCGCGCCGTCGCCGGCTCGGACGGAATGCTGCGCGCGTACTCGAAAGCGCGAAAAATCGGGCTCGAGGCGGTGGACTTTCTCTCGGAGTTCCCCGAATCCCCGCACCGGGAGGCGCTGATGGCCATGGCCCACTACGTCATCGATCGCGGATTCCTTTCGCCCGAGTCGTGAGGCCTTCTGGCCATCATGGCCAGCTCGCCGGATTCATCGCCTCCCAGCGAGCGGAAGAGTCCCATCCACCGCTGACGCAACGCGCCTTCGAGCGGAGGCATGCGCACCCTCACTGGCGACTGGAAGCCCGCAGCGCGCAACGCCCGCGTCAGCGAACTCTCGTTGAAGAACTGGTAGTGCGCGACCGGATTCACGGCGTCCCATTCCTTGCCGAAGATGCGGAATTGCCATGACTCATTGTCCGGCACGGCCAGATAGAGCACGCCGTCGGGATGCAGGCTTTGCAGGAGGTTCGCAAGCACCGGGCGGGGATCTGCAACATGCTCCAGAACGTGCGTCATCACCACGACGTCAAACGAGCCCCACGGCAGAGGCTCGGCACCGAGGTGAGAGACCTCCAGATGGCGTCCCAGCATCCCCTCGAGCTTCGAGGTGAGGGTGCGCGAGGCCTCGACGCCGTAGACCTGAAAACCGTGGGCGCGCGCCGTCCGCAGGAGATATCCGGAACCGTAGCCGACGTCGAGAAGCCGCGGTCCCGCTGCCTGTTTGCGCAGGAAACGGCACAGGTAGTCGGCGTAGATCTTCTGAGTCTGGAGAAACTCATCTTCCGGTCCGGCGTCGAGCTCTTCGCCAAGGCGCTGCTGAACCGCCGGCGTGAGACGCGGACTGACGTAAATGTGAGTGCAGCCCGGGCAGCGCCGATACGCAAAGCCTGACTTGCGAAACAGAACCGCGGCGCCCCCTGTACCGCAGACGGGGCAGTCGGTCTCCTCGACGGCGCTCATCCCCAGGCGCTCGACGAACTCCGAAAGCTGGGAATGCCAGATGAGCTGGAGAGGCTCGACGGAGGGAGGCATCGGCGGCTCTTCCGGGAAGAGGCCGAGGCGCTCCGCTTCCTGCTGCGATTCTCCAACCTTGGCGAGCGCAATCCAGCGTGCGGGCTCCTCGAGCTGCCGGGCCATCTCCCCGAGATCGAGGAGATCTCGTGCGATGACCTCCCCTGCGTCAGCGCCGTGCACCGCCACCAGATTGGGTCTTCCCTGCTCGGCATCGCGCCCGGGATCCTGAAGGTCATTGAGCTTCTGCGCCAGTGCGTAGTACCGACAGAGAAACGGGTACAGCGGCGAGGTCATGCCGGGATCCAGCGAAGAATAGAGAATGCGCCAGTAGTCGACGTTTTTCAGGCGAACCAGACGTTCATAGAACCCGGCCGACCACTCCTCGCGCCGGCTGCGCTCCATCAGAATTCCGACCAGCAGACTGCGAACCGATTTGATGATGACCGCGGTCTGCTCGAACGCGCGGGCGTGCTGCAGCCCTTCGAAGCAGAGCAGGAGCGACATCACCACGGTCAGCGCCTCAGACTCCGCCCCGTCGCCGCGATCGAGTGCCAGACCTGCAAGCAGCGTCTCCCGGCGACCGCGATACAGGAAGTGGCGGTCGAGATAGTCGTCGAGGATCCGGCCGGCAAAGTAAACGAGTGCACTGGCCGACAGATCGGCGCGAAATCGTTCAGGATCCGGCCGGGTCACCACGGCCAGTTGCGGAAGATCCCACGTCGTCCAGCTGAGCCAGTGCAGGTAGCTGGCGGTCCGGTCGATCACTGCCCGCACCGAAGCGTTGTTTCCCGAGATGGCGTCGACGTTGGTTCGCAGGCGCTCGATCGCTTCAGCAACGGCGGACGTAGCGACGGTCTGGTACTGCGCAATCACCTCGCCATACTCTGCGTCGAGTTGCAAGGCGGCGCTGGCCGCCTGTTCTCGTTGCTCGATCAGCCTGTCCATCATGACCGCTCGCCTCGCGGTGTCGCGGCGAGCCTCGCGACGCTGCCCACATTGATCGCCAGCGCCACCGCCGCCGAGCCGAGGTGCCGGTCATCGTAGGGATCGGGCGGCCACAGACCCGGCGGAACGGGATCGAAAACGATCCGGCCCAGAGCGCCGTCGAGGTCGGGCCCCTCCTGCTGACGCTCCAGGAGCGTCGCGGTCAGGAGCGCCTGCGCCAGCCGCCCGTCCTCACTCGAGGCTTGCGCCGGCACCGGGATCTCCGGCAGTGCGCGACCTACTGCGTGCGCGTAGGCAGCGCTCAGCGTGGTGGTCTCGGCTTCGCGCCGCACACGCGCCGCGAGCTTGCGGGTATCGGCTCCAGCCAGCGACAGATAGCGAAGTGCATGCGCAGCCTCGATCGGTGTCCATTCGCGCCGCGAAGCCAGACGACGCAATGCCTCCAGATGACGCCGGTCCAGTCTGGCGCTGCGCCACCGTACGCCCGGCAGCAGTGCCGCGGCGCCGCAAGCCGTGGTCGACACATCCGCCCCCAGGGAGCTGGCGCGGCCCTGCAGTTGCCATGTCCCGTCGGCTTCCTCCTCCGAGGCGATGTAGAGGCGGAGACTCCATCGAAGCGAAACGACATCGCGAAAGAAGGAGGAGGGAACGAGATCGCGCACGCGGCCCACGAAGAGTGGGGAACGGGGATCTACATAAGCCAGCGCTTCGTATGCAAGCGTCGAGAGAAGCGGTGCGGGAGCGTGATACGCCTCACCGAGGTTGCTCCACTGAGCGGCCGGCATCTCGCCTGTAGGCAGTTGCATGACCCGCAGCGAACGCGCGGCGGTCAACAGATAGTTTCCGATTCGAGTCACACCGTCCCTCGAACGAACTTCCAGAGATTGGAGCCGGCGCACTCGGCAAACCGGTTCGCGAGATGAGCACGAAGGTCGTCCTCCGCCATCCCCTCCGCATGCGGCGCACGCGGCATCAGACTCCCGTAGCGTTCATCCAGAAAAAGCGGTTCATAGACGGGCGGCCAGTCGGGTAGCGCCGCCACGACGGCATGGTGAGCGTGCAGACATCGTTGCCATGCGTCCAGCAGGGGACCGGCCGGCGCTAGAAAGTCCACGTCCGCTGCCGCGTCGCGGAGTTGCCTCGATTCGATTCGATCCGCCGGCGATCGTTGCGATTCCTCGAGCAATGCATGCATCGCTTCGCCGATTGCTCCCGGCGGTGTGTTGCTCTGAAAGTAATAGCTGGCTGCCGAGGGGACGCGCCAGGGCTCCAGTCCCTTGCGCGCGATGACCAGCGTCTTAGCGCCCAGCGCGGGTCCGGCATGAGCGAGGTACGAGTCCGCCGTCACCACGACCTTCGCGTCGCGCACGATGTCCAGCATCTCCCCGAGCGGCGCGGCGCGGCCGCTCGCCGCCAGCTCGCAACGGACGTCCCGCGCTCGCAACGCGTCACGCAAGGCCATTGCGAACGCACGTGTGGCGCTGTTCGGTCCGGTGTCGAGCACCAGCCGTGCCCCGCGCGGCATCATCGGAGCGAGCACCTCGCACCAGAACGCCTCGGATGGCTCTTCCTTCGAAGTGAAGGGACTGGCCACCACGAGCGCGTCCCCGTTGCGGCACGCGTTGGGCGAGCCACCGACGTCCATGCCCAGCCAGTCCATCATCCGTTTCAGCGCGCGATAGAAGTTCTCGTGATACGGCGCCACGGGCGGCATCTGATGCAGGCGGCGGTTCTTGTTGTCGAGCACCGTGAGCATCCTCGTTCCGAGGGAGAGCTCGGCGAACGTCTTCACGCCCGGCTGGTGAGCCATCGCTGTCACCAGACCCGGCGGCTCGAAGTCGACGTAGAAGATCGCGTCGTACTCCTCGCCGCGAAGGTGCCCGGCCAGCGTTCTCAGATCGCGGTAGTGCTCGACGTGCTCCTCGGGAGCTACGCGATCCCACAGGCCCTGGTACGCGGAGAGCACGGTGACCGACGGCACCAGCCTGCGCAACGCGCCCGGAATCGTCGAGGTCACGATCTCATCGCCGATGCCGATGGCCGGACCATACACGACCAGCAGGCGATGCGTGTCTTTCCAGAAGTGCGGCGCGGGTGCGAGCGAAGTTGCGGCCAGATCGCGCGGGGTGTGCGAAGCGAGCTGCGGCTGCAGGACCGTCTGCAGCTGCGGCGCCACGCGGAACAGGTTCGCGGGAGTGAGCGCGCGCAGCGGAGCGCAGACACGCGGGTCGTCGAACTCGTCCCCGAGACTCTTGAGGGCGGCCACCCGGCTGGCGCGGTAATGCTCGTTGGCGGCACTGACCGGACGGCGTCCGAGAAAGAACAGATAGCGCGAGAGAAGCGTGGCCGGCAACAGCAGCTCGGCATCGGGGCGGAACGGTCGCGGAGCGGCAGACATCGTCAGTTCGTCGCGGCCATCCCGGCCAGCAGCCAGCTGCCATCGGGTTGCGCCCGAAACCAGAGGATACGACCGAGAAGCTCGGTGAGGCTGCGGCCGTGCGGCTTGCTCCAGAAGTCGACCTGCAGCGTGACGCGGATCAGCACCCCGGACGGATGAAACAGAGGGTCCGGGATCTCGGTCAGTGCGACGCGGAAGCGCTCACCACGCCAGGCTTCCAGCGACGCCTCGAGACGCAGCCGTAACCCTTCGCGATTGATCTCCAGATCGTTCTCGAACGCCTGATAGTCGGAAGCGACACACTGCATCACCTCCACGATGTCGCACCGCTCGATGGCGTGAAGAAAGCGATAGAGGCAATCGACGACCAGCTCCGCCGATTCCGCGTCCCAGAATTCAGAGTCCGACGGCTCGGGTCCAGCATCCGGAACCGATCGCGGCGAGCGCGGCTCGAAGTAGCGATCCCACGCGGCACGCCCTCTCTCCGGCGCCGCGCCCAGCCATGCCTCCTCCGGAGCCCAGGCGACGAGGAGATCGGTGGAGCTGAGAAGCCAGGGGTGGAGGTCGAGCTCTTCACGAGGCACGTCGTCGCCGCCGTGCGACCACCAGTCAGGCTCGTTCTCGTCGTTCATGTCTTCGTGAAGTGCGGAAGTCTACCGAGATGGAGTGCAGCAACGCCAGTGCGGAAGCGCCGGTGGTGGTCCAGACGTCCGTACGCTCGACTAAGTTCGTGGCGGCGTTCCAACGCTGTCATCCCGACCCCTTCGGCTTCGCTCAGGGCAGGCTCCGGGAGGGACCTGGGGCTCGGGTGGAGGCGAATTGCCCCGTGCCTCGGAGGAGGGTGCACACACCAACTCACCATGAACGTGCAGCTCGAGGCTTTCAGAGCGATGATTGCCGACTGATCGTCGGCGGTTGGGCCGGCGTCGCTCCGAGGTCCGGGTCGGCTGGAGGGCCGGCTCCGCGCTGCGGCGGACTGGCGGAAAATTGACCTGTCACGGCTCAGCGCGTAGGTTGCGCTTCTGCGCATCCTGGTCCTGACCGCCGACTTTCCGCCCGACGAGTGGTCGGGGATTGGCGCGGCCGTGTTTCACCAGGTGAACGCGTTGCGCGAGTTGGGCGCCGAGGTCGAGGTGCTGACGCGGGAGAGGCTCGCCGGGGCCCGGTTTCCACTCGACGTGCGGAGCAGCGACGTCGTGCATCTCCACTCGCTGGCACTCGCTGAAGTGGCGCTCGAGCTCACGCGGCGACACGGGCTTCCACTCGTCTACACGGCGCACTCGATCCTGGAGCTCGAGCTCGATGCGCGCGGCAGCCGGTGGATCGAGCTTCAGCGCCGCACCTTCAAGGAAGCGGGAAGAGTGATCTTCGTCAGCCGCGCCGAACACGCCGTGGCGATCGAGCGGATGCCGTCTTTGGCCACTCGTGCGCATTTCCTGCACAACGGAGTGCCGGCGCCGCCGCCAGCGGGCATCTATGACCAGAGCGGACCCGTCGTCTTCGCCGGACGGTTCACTCGCAGCAAGGGTTTCGATCTCATGCTCGAGATCGTCCGTGAATCGCTCGGCGACCTCACGTCCCCCGCTCGGTTCGTCCTGGCCGGAGGGCATGGAAATCGCGATCTCCACGAAGCGGCACAGGCCCTTGAAGGTGACCGGTGCAGCGTACCGGGCTGGCTCGGACGCGAAGAGGTCGAATCGCTGTTCGCAAGCGCTGGCCTGGTCCTCGTGCCCAGTCGCTACGAGCCGTTCGGCATGGTTGCGATCGAGGCGATGCGGCTCGGCGCCCCCGTGCTCGCCTCCACACGATTGCAGGAGCTTTTCGGGCCCGGCTCCGGCGGCCGTTGCATCGAGGAGTTGACCTCCACCGCCTGGATCGCCGCCATCCGATCGTTGCTCGGCGATCCGGCGGAGCGCGCCGCCATGCACCTTCGCGGGCCGGAATACGTCGCCGAGCATTTCGCTGCTGCCAGGCTTGCCCCCGCCGTCTACGGCCTCCTTCATACTGCGAGCTGAACGACCATGCGCACTCTGCTCGACCTCATCGACGAGCTCCCCCGTCTCGGGAACCGGCGTGCCGTCGGGCTGCGCGGCGAGCATGGAACACGCTGGTGGACGTATCGGGAGCTCCACGCCATGGTGCATCGGGCGGCGGGCGTTCTCGCGCGGCACGACCTCAGAGCCGGCCAGCGCGTCCTGCTGCACGCGCCCAACTCGCCGGAATGGGTGGCCTTCTTCCTGGGTGCCGCACTGCGAGGGATCATCGTCGTCCCCGTCGACGCGAGTGCGCCTGCGGCACGCGTGCTCGAGATCGCGCGTCTCACGGATGCGGTGTTCCTCATCGACGAGAGCAAAGACCCGCTCATCGGAATCCCCCGCCACGGAATCGAAGACTTGAGCGGTGCAGAGCCGGCTGTTGAGCGCGCACCCCTCACTCCCTCCGACCCGGCGGTGATTCTGTTCACGTCGGGCAGCACCGGATCGCCACGCGGTGTGGTCCTCACCCACGCGAATCTCCTGCATCAGGTCGCACCCTTCCTGCGATTGCGCACACCCCTGCGCCTGTTGCGCTTCCGTCTCCTCGCGCTGTCGCCGTTGTCCCATGTCCAGGGTTTGATCCTCGGCCTCTGCATACCGTTCGCCATCGGTTTGATCGTGCTTTACACGACCAGCCTGCAGCCGGAACACCTCATTCGCACCATTCGAGCCGCGCGCATTCGCTTTCTGTCGACCGTGCCGCGCGTGCTCGATCTTCTGGAGCGGGAGTTGCGAACGCGGGTCGGCCCGCAGGGGAACCCGCTGCTCATGGCCCGGGTGATGGGACGCCGCTTCCGGGTTCTTTTCGTCGGCGGAGCGACGCTTCCCGCGGAGCGCGAAGCGTTCTGGCGCTCCTCCGCAATCGCAGTGATGCAAGGCTACGGGATGACCGAAACCAGCGCGCTGGCGACGATCAACCTTCCCTTCCTTGGACGCGCAGGCTCCATCGGTCTCGCGCTGCATCACGATTCCGTCCGGATTGCCGATGATGGGGAGATCCTGGTGCGCGGACCGCATGTGGCCACCTCGTTCATCGGCGACGAGGCCGAAGCCTTTACCGAGGACGGCTACCTCCGCACTGGCGACATCGCCCGCCGCGATGCGCGCAACCGTCTGTTCTTCCTGGGTCGCAAGAAGGAGGTGCTGGTCACGGCGGAAGGTCACAACGTTCACCCGTCCACCTTGGAGACCCGACTTCTCGCCAACGCTGGTGTTCGCGACGCCGTAGTTCTCGGCATGCCTCGCGATGGGTTCGAGGAGGTGCACGCGGTGCTACTACTCGATTCAGCTGCAGACGCCCCCGCTGTGATGCAGTCCACAAACATCCAGCTCGCGTCGCACGAGCGGATTCGCAGCTGGACGGTCTGGCCTGAGGCGGACTTTCCGCGCGGCGTGCTGAGCAAAGCCAATCGGGTGGAGATCGCGCGGCGGCTCGCGATGCAGAGCGGCGAGAATCACGCTTCCTGTGACGTGGAATCGCTCGACGCCTGCATCGGGGACCCCGACCCAGGCCGGCGCGTCAGACGCCTGGTCGCGTACTTCTCTGCGCAGGCGGCCCACGCAGACGCCGAGCAGCTCATGCGTGATTCCGGTGCGGACTCCATCGACATCCTGCAGGTGCTTTCCCGGGTGAAGATGCCCGACGGCGCGTTGCCCCTCACGCCGGACACGCAGTCGCCATCGTGGCCGTTCACTCCCGGCCTGAGCTTCCTCCGCTCCCTGCTGCGTCGTGCGTTCTTGGATCCGCTGCTCGCGATGAACACCAGCGTGCGTGCGTCAGGAACTGAACATCTCGCGTCGGTGAATGGGCCCTCGCTCTTCGCGCTGGTTGGCAAGGAGCGCCTCGATCGCCTCGACTATCTGAGGGTCTACCGCGGTCTGCCTTCGCGATTCCGCCGGCGTCTCATGTTCGTCACGGCCACCACACCCCTCTTCGCCACATACGCAAAGCCCGACGAACAATCGCTCTGGTACCGCATCCGCGGTGTCCTGTTCTTTCGACTGGTCCTGCCTCTGCTCATGCCTTTCACTCTCTTTCCGACGCCGACACAGCGCGGCACCGCGGAGGGATTACGCCGCGCGTGCGTGTGGATCGATCGCGGTTTTACACCTCTCTCGACGTGGGGTCGCGGCACGGCCATCATGGCGGCGGAGTGCGGGCTGACGGTCGTTCCAGTGCGGATGCAGATCGAGCCGAACGGGGTCACGATCGCATTCCGCCCGCCCGTGCTTCCCCATCCGGCGCGGAGCAGCGATGAACTGCATGCGCTGGTGACGCAATCGTAGAGAGCTCACGCGGTTGTCGGTTGTCAGTTGTCAGTTGTCTGTGACCCTCGGCCTGACCGGACAACGGACAACTGATCACGCATGGCTTCCGACAACTGACAACCGATCACGCTCGGCTTCGGCCAACCGCCAACTACAATGCGCGCAAATGGCGCAAGCGCTTCTCATCTCCACGCTCCTCACCATCGCTGGTTTGATCATCACGATCGTCGTTGGGTTTCGCGCTACGCCGGCCCACGCGGCCGATCACATCATCACGGCCATCGTGACGGTGGTGATCGGGCTGTTTTCGCAGTCGATGACCATGTTCTTTTTCATCGGAACCGGCAAAGAGCTGAAAGACGCGGCGAATCAGGACGCAGCGGTTGTCGAGCGCACGAAGATGTTC
>JANMSA010000612.1:0-6589 GCA_031388865.1 Acidobacteriota bacterium
ATGCGTATTGCCGGTGAGCAGGCGGCGGTGCCGCGCCGGGCTGCCCTGAACTCGATCGGCGTGGGCGGCGCCAATGTCCTCATCATCGTCCAGGAACCGCCCGACGAGGTGGCAGTGGCCGGTGCGGGCGAGCGTCCGCACCACATCCTCACGGTTTCTGCTCGCACCGATGAGTCTCTCTTGCGGCGGCTCGGAGCGATGTCGGACATCCTCGAGATGCGTCCGGGGCTGGACCTGGCCGACGTCTGCTTTTCTGCGAACACCGGCCGGCGTCAGCTCGAACGGCGCGCCGCGCTGACCGGACGAAACCGGGAGGAGATGGTCGCCGCGTTGAAAGCGGTTGCCGCCGGTGAGGAGCCCGGCGGCAGTGCGCGGGGCGTGTTTGCGCGTTCAGCAACCCCGCCGAAAGTCGCGTTTCTCTTTACCGGCCAGGGATCGCAGTACGCAGGCATGGGCCGCGGCCTGTACGAGACGCAGCCAGTGTTTCGCGACGCCCTGGACCGGTGCTTTGCGCTGTTTGAGCCGCTCCTCGGGAGCAGCCTGCGCGCGGCGATGTTCGCGGACGACGGTACGCCCGACGCTGCCCTCCTGAACCAGACGGGCCATACTCAGCCCGCCCTTTTCGCGCTCGGCTACGCGCTCAGTGAGCTCTGGCGCTACTGGGGTGTCAAGCCCGATGTGGTGATGGGACATAGCGTCGGTGAGATCACCGCGATGTGCGTCGCCGGCGGACTGTCGCTCGACGATGCGGTTACCTTGATTGCCGCTCGAGGCCGCCTCATGCAGGCGTTGCCTGGGGGCGGCGCCATGACCTCCGTGATGACCGCGGAGCCGCGAGTGCTCCAGGCCATTGCCGGATGCGAAGACCGGATCGCGATCGCGGCGATCAACGGCCCGGAACAGATCGTCATCTCGGGAGACGGGACAACGGTCGCGTCGATCGCCGCCCTTCTGAGCGCGGAGGGCATCAAGACACGCGATCTGGTCGTCTCGCACGCGTTCCACTCCCCGCTCATGAGGCCCATGCTGCGGGACTACGAAGAGGTCGTCCGCCGCGTGCGCTTTTCTCAACCGACAGCCGGTTTCGTGAGTTGCGTCCTTGGCCGTGAGGCAGGAGCCGAGCTCCTTCAGCCGCAGTACTGGCTCCGCAACGTCATCGATCCCGTGCGCTTTACCGATGGCGTTCAGACGCTCGATGGCCTCGGCGTCAGAGCGTTCATCGAGATCGGTCCTCAACCGGTGCTCATGGGCATGGGCCGGCAGAGCCTGCGCTCTGACGACCAGGAGCGGCTGTGGCTGCCGTCAGTCCGGAAGGACTCCGCGGCGTGGCCGGCCATCCTCTCGAGTCTCGGACGGTTGTACGTAGCCGGTGTCGACGTTGACTGGCGCGGATTCGACGCCCCGTATCAGCGGCGGCGTGTGAGCCTCCCGGCATATCCATTCGCGCGGAAGCGGTACTGGATCAACTCAGTTGCGACAGTCGTGCAGCCTGGGCACGGACAACCATCAGCTCTCCCGGAATCATCCCGCGCCAAAGCGTACGGGATCGCCTGGCGGCGTCAGGACGCCGGAACCGCCGACATCGCCGGGATGGCTGGTGGTCACTGGCTCATCTTCGCCGACGAGACCGGCGTCGGGAGCGCACTTGCGCAGACCCTCGAAGGTGTCGGGGCGCGCTGCTCGGTAGCGTTTGCACGTGGTCTCCAACCGTCCAATCCGGCAGAAGTATTCGAGGCGCTCACCGCGACCGACGCCCCGCTCCGCGGAGTCGTTTATCTCTGGGGTTTGAACCAGCCCACTGAGACGAGCGATCCCGGGATGGAAGGAGTGCTGCTTGCGGAGCGCGCCGGCGGGCTCATGCGAGCAGTCGGGGCCGTCGCGGATTCTGGCGGTCCGCGCTTGTTCATTGTCACCCGGCATGCGGTGGCGGTTCCCGGCGCCGCGGGCGCACCGTTGGCGCTCCCCCAGGCGGCCCTCTGGGGGGCGGGGCGCACGTTCGCCCTGGAACATCCGCTGCAGTGGGGCGGCCTGATCGATCTGGCCGCTGACGTGGGGATTGACGCTGCGGTGCGGGCCGTCGCCGGCGAACTGGCGGCCGTTGGATCGGAGGACCAGGCAGCGCACAGAGCTGATGGGCGCTACGTACCACGACTGGTGCCGACTACGCTGGTGACGGGGCCGGCGCCAGCAATCGCGAGCGATCGGACATATCTCGTGACTGGCGGGCTCGGGGCGCTCGGCATCCGGGTCGCCCGCTGGTTAGCGGCGCACGGCGCGCGCCATCTCCTGCTCACGGGCCGGCGCGGGATGGAGAGCCATGGTGCCGATCAGGTCGTCCGGGAGCTCGAATTGGCCGGGGCGACGGTCAGTGTCGTGGCGGCAGATACGTCGAAACCGACCGACGTCGATGCGATTCTGGCCCGCGTGGTTCCATCCGCGCCACTTGCGGGCGTCTTCCATGCCGCCGGCATCGACGAGACCCGCTCGTTCCAGGATCTGCGTCCTGGAGATTTCGAGCGCATCATGTCGGGTAAAGCGAGAGGTGCGTGGCTCCTGCACGATCGAACGCGACACCTGCCGCTCGACTACTTCGTTTGCTTCTCCTCCATCGCGTCGGTGCTCGGATCCGCTGCCCGCCCTGCCTATGCGGCCGCAAACGCGTTTCTCGATGGACTCGCGCACGAACGGCGCCGGCTGGGGCTTCCCGCGTTGAGCGTGAACTGGGGGCCGTGGGCCGGGGGCGGAATGGCTACCGAATCGGCGCTCCAGCAGTACGGCCGCGCCGGTAATCGGGGTGTCCAGCCTGAAGATGGACTACGGCTGCTCGAGATGCTGATGCAATCGACGGTCACCCAGGCCGCGGTTGCTGACATCGATTGGGGAGCGTTCCGTATAGTCTATGAGG
Source organism: Acidobacteriota bacterium (assembly GCA_031388865.1). GTDB lineage: Bacteria > Acidobacteriota > Thermoanaerobaculia > Gp7-AA8 > Gp7-AA8 > QHVT01. The sequence continues at coordinate 2,906 of JANMSA010000612.1, forward strand.
CGCGCCGCCCACGTCCGCTAATCGCCGAGCTCCCCGAGATCGGAATACCCCTCGCAACGCCGGTGAGCCAGAGCGCTCGTGCACCGTGGGTCGAACGGCTCGCCGCGATTCCGGAGGATCAGCGCCTGAAGGAGCTCACCGGTCTTCTGCGCGCTGAAATCTCCCGGACGCTCGGCTTTGAGAGCGCAACCGACGTCGCGCCAGACCAGCCCTTCAAAGACATGGGCATGGACTCGCTCATGTCGGCGGATTTCGCGCAGCGGTTGCAGAAGCAGCTCGGAATTAGAAGTACTGCCCTGGTCTTCGACTACCCCTCTGTTCGCGTTCTGGCCGCTCACCTCGTGACGATGATCGATTTGAGTCCACCGCAGGCTGCACCGCTCCCTGTTAATGTCGAGATAGGTCATCCTTTGGACGGTGCTCGCACGGTGGGGTATCGGCCCGAACTCGAGAACGAGGCCTTTGAGTTTCAAAAGCGCGCGTGGCCAATGCGTCGGCCGGATTGGATTGCACCGAGGTGGCGGTGGATGTTCGTCGAATCCGCGCAACGGCTTGGGGTGGCGCCACAGGTGTGGCTGCACCGCCAGGACGAGGCGATCGTCGGCCACAACGGCGCCATTCCGGTGTGCGTGAAGATCGGAAGCGACGAGCGCCTGAGCGCGTGGCTGGTGGATACGATGGTGCTGGAGCAGTATCGCAGCCATGCCGTAGGGGCCCGGCTCATGGTGGAGGCCCACGAGGACCTTCCCTTCGCGTTGTCACTCGGACAGACAGAGCAGATGCGCGCCATCCAGCTGCGCCTCGGGTGGGAGCAGGTTGCCCCGCTCGAGACCGCGCAGTTTCTGATCCGCCCCGATCGTGTTCTCAAGGGCAAGCTTCCAGTTCCGGCAGCTCTTGCCGTGGGGCTCGGGCTGCGGGCCTCGAGCGCGGTGCGAGAAGCGTGGAAGTATCGCCCTGGCGGCAAGGTGCACGACGTGCGCGAGGTGCGGCGCTTCGATGCATCTCACGACGAGCTGTGGAGAACGATGGCGGGCGATGTGACCTGCGCGGTCCGTCGTGACGCCTCGTACCTGAACTGGAAGTACGTCGACCAGCCCGGGCAGGAGTTTCTGCGGCTGGAGCTCGTCGAGCGCGGCGTCACCCGCGGCGTCGTCGTCTGCATGTTCCGCGAACCGGACGATGCATATCGATATCGCAGGGCGTTCGTGGTGGACCTCGTGGCGCCGTTGCGGGATACGCAACTGGTCGAAGGCCTTGTCAACGTCGCAATCCGGGCTGCGTCTGAACGCGGAGCGGATTCTCTGACCTGTCTGTACGTCAGCCAACACCTGACCAGAGCGCTGAAGGCTTGCGGCTTTCGACTGCGGCAACCGGAACGTTACCTGCTGGTGCGTCCCGGCGGATTCGAAGGGGCTTCGCGCGACACGCTGCTTTCCGCGCACAACTGGTACGTTACGCACGGGGATTCCGACATCGATCGGCCCTGGTAGGAAGATGCAAACCGCGGACATTTCGGCTCCTTCCAGTGTTCAGCCGGCGCTCGCCCAGTGGTTTCGTGTTATCACGACCGCAGCGCTCGCGCTGACAGCGCTCGATGCGATTCTTCTCCAGAAGAGCAAAGCTTTTTTTACCGGCGGCTTCCTCTCTGCGCAGCACACGTCAGGCCCCGTGGAAGCCGTCGCGTTCCTGCTGGTTTCGCTACTCGCCGACGCAGGGATAGCCGGCACGGGCGGCGCGCTCGCCGCATGGGCGACCTCTCGGGCCAGCCTGACACGCACCGCGCGAAGCCTTGTGATCCTGCTCGGCGCGGTTTCGCCGCTGGTGTTCATGAACTTCGTGGACTACCGGCTGCTCCAGTATCTCGGCGATGCCTTTGATCTCGGATTGATGTTCGAGCTCACTGGCCGGAGGCCCGGGGAACTTTTCGCTGTGGCCTCGTGGCAGTTGCTCGATGTAACGCTGCTCGCCGCCGGCACAGCGGCAGGCGCCGTAGCGCTCATGTGGTCGGTTAATCGATACGGGCCGGGAAAACGGGCGCCGCTCACAGCCGTGCCGCGCCGTCTGCCGCGAGCGGCCGGCGGACTCTTTCTCGTGGGCGTCATCGCGACCCTTGTGGCATCGGCAGCCAGCGAGACATTCGAAGATGGACTGCGGCGAAAACCCAGCGGGCGCGTTTTCGTCCGGCTGATTGAGTCACTGACCGACGTGGACCGGGATGGTTATGGCATTGGCGGTCCGATGAGGGACCCCGACCCCTTCGACGCATCGGTCTCGCCGTACGCCCTCGATGTCCCCGGCAACGGCGTGGATGAAAACGGGGTCGGGGGGGATCTGCCAGCGGATGGGCACACATATGTGGAGGGTGTGCCCACCTACAGTGGATGGAAGCAGCGGCCGAACATCGTTTTCTTCGTCCTGGAGAGCTTCCGCGCCGACATCCTGGGCCGCACCATCGACGGCCGGCCGGTCACGCCCGTTCTCGATGCACTGGCGCGGCGTGGCGTCTCATCGTCCATGGCGTTTTCGCATAACGGTTATACCGCGCAGTCACGGTTCCATTTGTTTTCCGGCAGCCTGGCAGGGCTCCGCAACGGTCGAACGCTCATCGACGATTTCGCGGCAAAGGGCTACGAGACGGCGTACTTTTCTGCGCAGGACGAATCGTTTGGCGGCGCAGCGTTGGGCGTGGGGTTCGACAGGGCTGAAGTCGCCTACGACGCCCGGCGAGACCGCGACCGGCGGTACTCGACGTTTTCGACGCCCGGCAGCCTTGCGGTGCCTTACACGACCCTCGCCGAGCGAGTGGGCGCCTTCGTTGCCACGCGCGACTCTTCACGGCCGCTGTTCCTGTACGTGAACTTCCACGACACGCACTATCCCTATCATCACGACAAGATTCGGCCGCTCGTCTCGCCGATCGTGCTGCCGCAATCCAGGATCGAGCCGCTGCAGTGGAGGGCACTGCACGAGATGTACTTGAATACGGCGGCCAACGTGGATGACGCCGTCGGTTCGGTACTCGAGCGCGTCACCCGGGCCCTGCCGGGGCCGCCCGCAGTTATTCTGACCGCGGATCACGGGGAAAGCCTGTTCGACGAAAACTTCCTGGGCCACGGCTACGCCTTGAACGATGTGCAGACTCGCATTCCGTTAATCGTCAGCGGGTTGCCCATGGAGATCGGGGAACCGGTCGGCCAGGCCGACCTCCGCGATGCTATCGGAGCGGCGCTCTCAATGGAACCGTCGGACACGCCCATTCCCCGCCTGTCCAAACCACCCGGCAAGGTGGTCTTACAGTATCTCGGGAACATCGACCGACCGAGGCAAATCGCGTTTGCGACCGGCTCGAGCCGGACGATATACGATTTCCGGCGACATCGCGTTCTGGTGGGCGGGACCAGTGCCTGGCGCGAGCCAGACGAACTGGAGGGTGACGAACGGGCGCAATTGCTTCGACTGGTCCATTACTGGGAGCGCATGATGCTTGCGAGGGCCGGGCGGTGATCGTGATGAAGTGCGCCTGGCGCCGCTCGCTTCCTGCATGGTGCAAGAGACTCCTTGTCGCCCTGGTGCTGACAGCAGTGGCATCTGCCTGGCCGCTGGCGCACGCCGGGACGGCGCTGGTCGTCTGGCGGGATGTGGCTCCGCCTGACGCCATCCTGATGCTGGCGAGCAAAGAGTGGG
>JANMSA010000629.1:0-15231 GCA_031388865.1 Acidobacteriota bacterium
CCTTCTCGAGCTTCTCCTGCGCGCGCTCCCGATCGCTGGGGCGCTTGCGGGTTTCTTCCTGCTCCGCGTCGGCCTCCGCCTCGTACTGCAGTTCGACGAGGATCGGGAAGTGATCTGAGCCGATCGGGCCCAGGCGCTGGAGCCGAACCAGCTTGAAGTGCGTCGAGTGGAACACGTGGTCGAGCGGATAGCGGTAGAGCGCGCTTTTCGCACTGAAGCTGTTGAAGAACCCGCGGCCCACTCGCGGATCGAGCAGGCCGCTGAGGCGCACGAAGAGCTCGCTCGTCGAGGACCAGGCCACGTCATTGAGATCGCCTGCGACCAGGGTCGGCATCTTCTCTTTCTCTTCATCGATGGCGCGGCCGACGACGACCAGTTCTGCGTCGCGGGGGGCGGACGACTGATCGTGAATCGGCTCGGGCGGCCGCGGATGCACGCCGTGCAGAATGACCTCGACGCCGCTCCGCAGACGGACGCGCGTGCGGATGGAGGGGATGTCGTCCTGGATCAGGAACGCGACCCTCGTACCGATCAACTCCAGCCGCGAGAGGAGCAGCATCCCGTAAAGGTTGTCGAGCGGCACTGGCACCGCGAAGGGGTAGCGGTCCGCCAGCGGCTCGAGCGCGTCCATCCAGGGGCGGTCGATCTCCACCGCGAGAATGATGTCTGGATCGACTTCGTCGATGAGTGCCAGCAGTCGGGCGTACGCGCGGTTCGTCTGCAGCACGTTGGTCATCATCAGCACGACGCGGTTGTCCTCGTCGACGCGGATCGCCCGCTGGACCGTGGGGCGTATGAGCGGGGTGTAGCGGTGGATTTTGAAAAGCTGCCAGGCCACGACGGCAGCATCGGCTGCGAGCAGCGCGCGCTCGGCGTTCGTGCGTCGGAAGAAGCGCGATCTCAAGGTCAGGGCGCTTGCGGCCGCGAGGGCCGCGATCTGCACGCGTGGGAAGTCCCACATCCGGAAGATCCAGTGCGCCCCGCGGCTGAGACTGAGCAGGGTTCCGGCGACGGGCAGCGCGCACGCGGCGAGGAGCACTCCGCGAAGAAGATTCATGCGCCGCGGACGATAGCACCAGCGGCGGGCACCTCGCTCGCGGCGACGTCCAATCGACGCGAAGGTGCGTTACGATTGCTCCCCGGAGGAAACCACCATGGCCAAAGGAAACAACGCCCGAAAGAAAGAAACCAAGAAGCCGAAGAAAGACAAGAAGTAGCGCCTGTGTTTCGACTGGAGAGCGAACGCCTCTTCATCCGCGCGTGGGAGCCGGCCGACCGGCCGGCCTTCACGGCGGTGATGCAGGACGCGGAAGTCATGCGCTATCTGCATGCCGGCCTGCCGTTTACTGAAGCAGAGGTGGACGAGTTCCTGGCGCGGCAGGAGCGTCAGCTCGCGGAGCACGGCATGTGTATGGGTGCGCTCTGCGAGAAAGACAGCGGCCGTGTCGCCGGCATCTCCGGGACGCAACCCCTCGGCACGACAGGCGATCTCGAGATCGGCTGGATCCTCGCGCGCGACACGTGGGGCCGTGGCTACGCGACGGAAGCAGGGGCTTTGGCCATGCGCCACGTGCTCGAGACGCTGCAGCGTCCGCGCGTCGTGGCGATCATCGATCCCGACAACGAGCCCTCGAAGAAGGTTGCAGCCCGACTGGGAATGACGTACGAAGCCCGGTACACCGGCGTGCAACTGGGACATCGCTATCCTGGGATCGTCGTGGACCTGTTCTCGCGCGACGCGCCGTGAGTCCGGAGAGTCAGTCCGCGAGCGCGACCGCCAGCATCGCGATCACGTTTCGGGTGTCGTCGCCGACGCCGGGGGCATAGATCTTCCCGTTCTCGATGCGCGTGGTCACGTTCGTCTCGATTGCGAAGACCGTGTCCATGTGGGCGTCGATGACCACGCGCTTGCCGCCACCCGTTCCACGGCGCGTGCCCATGACGTTTCCCACAGCGTCGCGATGAACATCCTCGAGGCCGTAGGCACGCAGGAGCGTCTCGATGGCGTCCGCGCGTTTCGCTTCCTGCCCGGAAGGGGCGGGGATTTCCGTGATCGTGCGCCACTGCGCAACGATCGCGTCGCGGTCGCTTTCCACGGCGGCCATCGCGCGCGCGATGTCGGCGCGCTGCATCAGCGTCGTCATCGTCGCCAGCGGGACGTCGAGCGCGACCGGCGTCGTGCCCGGTGTGGTGGTGCGGCAGCCCGCTAGGATCAGGAGCAGCAGGGCAGCGGGGTGGAGTCGTTCGCTCATGGGGGGGATGGGAACCGCCGGGTGAACGGGGATCAGTACTTCATCCCCAGGTTCGCGGCGAGGAACGCCCACTGATCGGCGACTTCCTCGATGACCTTCGCCGTCGGCTTGCCGCCGCCGTGTCCCGCCCGCGTCTCGATGCGGATCAGGACTGGCGCGGGCCCGGCCTGCGCTTCCTGAAGCGCCGCGGCGAACTTGAAGCTGTGGCCCGGCACCACGCGATCATCCGTGTCCGCTGTCGTCACCAGCGTGGCCGGATAGCGAATCCCAGGGCGCAGGTTGTGGTACGGCGAGTACGCACGGAGGGCCTTGAACTCCTCGGCGTTGTCCGAGGAGCCGTAGTCGTCCGTCCAGTAACGGCCGGCGGTGAAGCGGTGGAAGCGAAGCATGTCCATCACACCCACCGCGGGCAGCGCAGCGCCGAAGAGCTCCGGACGCTGCGCCATGGCCGCGCCGACCAGCAGGCCGCCGTTGCTGCCACCCTGGATGGCGAGCTTGTTCGGGCGGGTGTACTTGTTCGAGACGAGCCACTCCGCTGCTGCAATGAAATCGTCGAACGTATTCTGTTTCGTCAGCTTCGTTCCGGCCTTGTGCCACTCCTCGCCGTACTCGCCGCCGCCGCGCAGATTCGCGATCGCCAGGACGCCGCCCATCTGCATCCACACCAGGCGTGCCGGCCTGAAGCCGGGCGTCTGCGAGATATTGAACCCGCCGTAGCCATAGAGGAGTGTGGGATTGCTGCCGTCGAGCTTCAGCCCTTTCCTGTGGGCGATGAACATCGGCACCTTCGTTCCGTCTCTGGAGGGATAGAAGACCTGGCGCACTTCGAACTGCTGCGCGTCGACACCCTTTACGTCGGAGCGGTAGAGCAGCTTCTTCTCCCCGGTGGCCACGTCGTAGCGGTAGATGGACGGCGCCACGGTGAAGCTTTCCACGGAGAAGAACGTCTCGGAGTCGTCCGGATCGCCCTCGAAGCCGCCCGCGGAGCCGAGGATGCCGAGGTCGATCTCGCCGAGAGGCTTGCCGTCGCGATTGAAGAGCTGCACCAGGCTGCGTGCGTCTTTCAGATACTCCGCGATGAATCGTCCGCCGACGAGACTGACGTCGGCAAGGAGATCGCTCCTCTGCGGGATGATCTCCCGCCAGTGCGCGCGCTCCGGTCTCCGCGTGTCGATGGCGACGAGGCGGCCGCGCGGCGCATCGACGTTCGTCTTGAAGTAAAACAGAGGGCCGTCGTTTCCGATGAAGGAGAACTCATTCTCGAATTTGGCGATGAGCTCCACCGCGGTGCCATACGGCTCGGTGAGGTCCCTGTACAGCACGCGATGAAGATCGGCGGTGCCTACGGTAGTGGTGATGATCAGGTAGCGGCCGTCATCCGTGACACGCGCGCCGTGCGACCACTGCGGATGATCGCTGTCGTGATGCACCAGCACATCGTCGGCTTGCGCAGTCCCGACTCGGTGATAGAACACCTTCTGATGCGTATTCAGGCTTTGGAACGCGTCGCTCTGCTGCGGTTCCGGGAAGCGTGAGTAGAAGAAGCCCTTGCTGTCCTTCGTCCAGGATGCGGAGCTGAACTTCACCCAGCGGATCTCATCGGCGAGATCCTTTCCGCTCTCGATGTCCATGACCCGCCACGTCACCCAGTCCGAGCCGGCTTCCGCCTTGCCATAGGCGAGGTAGCGTCCGTCTTCGCTGGGAGAGGTGCCGCTCAGGGCGACGGTGCCGTCCTTCGACCACCCGTTCGGGTCCAGAAGGACGCGCGGCGTGTCTGAGAGTGACTTCTGCGTGTAGAGGACATACTGATTCTGCAAACCGTCATTCTTGCGGAAAAAGTAGCGGCCGCCGCGCCGCGTCGGCACGGTGTACTTCGCGTAGTTCCAGACCGCGCTGAGGCGTTCCTTGAGCTTCTTGCGGCCGGGCAGCGACTCCAGATAGCGGAACGTCACTTTGTTCTGCGCATCCACCCATGCCCGCACCTCATCGGACTGACGCACGTCCGTCTCCAGCCAGCGATAGGGATCGGCGACCACGACATCGCCCGCATACGTGTCCGTCTGTTGGACCTTTTTCGTCTTTGGGTACTCGATCGTCGCGGCATGGACGGAGATGCCGAAGAAGACTGCGATGACGGCGGCAAGCGGGGCGGAGTGGCGGGTGGGTTTCATGTGCGACCGGACCATGCCACAAAGCTCTCTCGCGGGGAAGTCGGTCGATGCTGCTTCGTGCCCTGTCGTCCTGAGTCGTCGCAGGCGGCGTCAGCGCGGAGGCGCCGAAGTGAATCTTGCGTCCCGCACCCCTGCCGGGGTGCAAAAACAAACCATCGCATGTTCCGGTGGTGTCGCGCTCCGCGCTCGACCACCGGCTATTCGCCGTCACGCCTCCGGCGTGCACCCCGTTCAGGTGCGCATTCGGTGGGGGCGCAGGACCCCCGCATGCGGCGCGGACCTACTCTGCTTCGCGGCTGTAGAACTTGACCGCTGCCTTGCCGACGGCACGCATCGACATGTAATTGACAGTGCCGCCGGCGATCGTCCCGATGATGGGTGCGATCGTGGGCAGACGGCGGGCCAGGAAGCGTCCAAAGATCTTCCGCGCGATCTTTGCGGCTGCGGCGCGCTCGATGCCCTTGAGCGCGACGACGCGGCCGGCCGAGGCGCCTGTGGCGACGGCGAGCGTGGCCAGCACTTCCCTGAAGCGCTGCTTGAGATGCGGCTGCTGGTCGTACAGAAAGGCGATGGAGAGCACCAGGCGGCTCTGCTGCAGCACCAGGTTGAAGATGTCCGGCGCCATGGCCAGGACGGCCAGCGCGCCGCCGGCTGCCCCGGCCGCTGCGCCGACCGTCGCCACGCGCACGGCCGCTTTCTTCGTCAGATGCTGCGCGAGTTGCTCGCGCGAAAGCTGGGGCTTCGCCACACGCAGAGCGGCCACCTCAGCCCGTATCGACTCCTGATCGATCTCCTTGAAGAGCTTTTCGAGAAGATCGTAGAAACGACCGTCTTCCGGCTTGGAGGACACGATGCCCTCAGGCGCCCCGCTGAAGCTGGCGCTTGCGGGTGGCCATCCGTGCGCCGAGCTCGCGAAGCTCTTCTTTCGTCATCAGTTTTCTGGCCTTCTTGAACATCTCTTTCTCTTCTTCTTTGGAGTGATGCTGGATGAGCTCCTTGAGCACTTTCGCCTTCGCTGCGAACTTCTCCCCGGCCAGGTCGCTCTGATGCATCTGCGGCAGGTACATCTTCACGACGCCGTGCTCCTCGTTGGCCTCGAAGTACAGCTTGCGGTCTTCCTTCGACTCGGCCTTTGCTTTGTAGGCGGGGTAGAAGATCTCTTCTTCGATGGTGGTGTGGATCTCGAGCTCTCGCTCGATTTTCTGCAGCAGAATGGCGCGGCGCTCGGGCTTGCCGTCGCTGGACTTCTCCAGACTGTCGAGCAGCGCCCGCACTTTGGTGTGATCTTCCTTCAGTAAGGTGATCGCGTCTTTCGGGGGTGCTTTCTTCGTTGCCATGAATCCTCCGTGAGAACCTACGTTGCAAGTCTGCATCCATGCGAGGATCATGTGCGCCATGAGCTCAACCGAAAAGAGAATCATCGCCGTCGTTGGTGCGACTGGTGCCCAGGGCGGAGGACTCGTTCGCGCGATCCTCGCCGATCCCGATCATGAGTTTGCCGTGCGTGCAATCACGCGTGACGTCGATTCCGAAAAAGCGAAAGCGCTGGCCGCTCTCGGTGCCGAAGTCGTAGCGGGAGACGTCGATGATGCAGACAGCCTGCGCCAGGCGTTTGAAGGAGCGTACGGAGCGTACTGCGTCACGTTCTTCTGGGAGCATTTCTCAGCCGAGAAGGAGCTGGCGGAGGCGCGTGCGCTGGCAACGGCTGCCCGGACCGCGGGCGTACGGCATGTGATCTGGTCCACGCTGGAGGACACGCGGCAACTGGTGCCGCTCAGCGACGACCGCATGCCCACGCTGCAGGAAAAGTACAAGGTGCCACACTTCGACGCCAAGGGTGAGGCGGACGGGATCTTCACCGAGCTTGGCGTCCCCACCACATTCCTCCTCACCTCGTTCTACTGGGAGAACTTCATCTCCTTCGGGATGGGGCCGAAGCGCGGGGAGGACGGAAAGCTCAGCATCACCATTCCCATGGGAGAAGCCAGCCTGCCCGGAATTGCGGCCGAGGACATCGGCCGCTCTGCGCTGGCGATCTTCAAGCAGGGGGAGCAGACCATCGGACGCCACATCGGAATCTCCGGCGAGCACCTCACCGGCGAGGAGATGGCAGCGGCGTTCTCTCGCGTCGTCGGCGAAGAAGTGCGCAACAACGCCGTCGAGCCCGCGGTCTTCCGCTCGTTTGGATTTCCCGGAGCAGACGATCTCGGGAACATGTTCCAGTTCAAGCGCGACTTCGAGGCGCAATTCCGCGCAGCCCGCACCGTCGAGTCCACACGCGCGCTGTTGCCCTCGGTGCGCACGTTCGATGCGTGGCTCACGGAGAACCGAGACCGGATCACGATCTCGCCCAGCGGGGGAACGTAGCGGGCACTCTCGGGTGCCGCAAAGAGGCTGCGAGCTGCGAGCTGAGAGCTGAGAGCTGCGAGAACTGCGCTCCGCCCGCGAACTACAATTGCCGAATGCACATCGCCCTTGCCGCAGCCGTGCTCCTTGCCGCTACTGCCGAAGCGCCGGACGATGCCGAGATCGCGAAGGGGTTGCGCAATCTCGCGCAGATTCATTCTGTCGGGCAGGTGATGCAGCTGAGGAAGATCGCGAGAGTCGAGCGGTCGCTGGACATTCCCCGCGACCCCTGGGGCACGCGCTACAAGATCGAAGGCGACCGCATCGTTTCCGCGGGCAGCGACCGGCAGTTCCAGCTGACGGAGCTCGCCAACCAGCAGTTCGCCGGCCTCGATGGCGACCTCGTGTTCGCAGACGGGCGGATGTTCCGCTCGAACCGCAACTGGCTGTTTGCGCATGTGCAGGCCGGCGCGGATTCCGCGGCTGCGCTGCTGCAATTGCGCACGGTGGAGTTGCAGCACATGCTCCTGCATCTGCCGGCGATGCAGAACCTGATGCTGTCCCGGCTCACCGCGCAGGAGATGTTGCGGCCGGGTGCAGCGAAAGACGGATGGGGCACGGCTTTGATGATCGAGGGGACGCGCATCGTCAGCGCGGGGGCGGATCTGCAGTTCGACCCCGTGACCTGGGACAAACCGGCCACGCTCGATCTGAAGGAAGACATCATCGTGGAGGGCGGCAAGGTCACGCGCGTCGTCGATCCGCGGGCGTTCCTCGCCGCCAACCAGCCCGAAGGGGTGGCGGTTCCTCAGCCGCCCGATGAGAAGATTACGGATGTCGCATGGGCGCGCGCCGGCGGAGATGTCAAGGCGCCGGCTGCCCTCGAGCGCGTGGAGCCGGTGTACTCGCCAGACTATCGGCGCGCCAGGATCAGCGGCATCGTCATTCTGGAATCCGCGATCTCCGCGACCGGCGTCGTGGAGGAGGTGCGACTCCTGAAGAGCTGCGCACCGGATCTCGACATGGCCGCGGTCGAAGCGGTGCGAAAGTGGAAGTTCGCGCCGGGGACGCGGGACGGAGTGGCGATCCCCGTCATCTTCAACGTCACGATCAACTTCAGGATGAAATGAATAAGCTCGCGCTGGTCCTCTTCTTCGCCTTCACCGCGCGTGGTGACTACCGTGAGTTCACGAACGTTGCGACCGATCCGTCCCTGGAGACTGCCCTGCGCAGGGCGGCTGACGCGACGCTGAAGACGTACCCGAAACTGAAGGCGGACGACCTGGCCATCAGCGTCGTCGACGTCAGCGGGCCCTCGATCTTGCGCGGCGACTACCACGGCGACACGCCGTTCTATCCCGCGTCCGTGATCAAGTTGTTTTTCATGGCCGACGTCTACGCGACGCGCAGAGAGAAGCTGGGCGACGTCGGGCGCGCGCTGCGGGAAATGATCGTCGTGTCGGACAACGACGCTACGGCGTACCTCGTGGACCTGCTCGCGAACACGGTTCCTGGTCCGCCACTGACAGGCAGGCCGCTGCGCCGTTACGTCGAGCGGCGCCGGGACATCAACCGCCGCTTCCAGCGCGCGGGCTACACCAGCAACGTCAGCGCGATGATGAAGCCGTGGAGTTTCGCCCCGTACGGTGTCGACCTTCAGGTTCTCGGGACCAACCGCGAGAACCGGAACATGCTCACCGCGAACGCGACCGCCTCTCTGCTGCTCTGGATGGTGCGGCTGCGCGCGCCTGGCTCGCAGGAGATGTTGAGCCTCCTCGAGCGCCCGCTCGCACCGCAGCGCGAAGGGGAGAACCAGGTGAAGGAATTCATCGGCGAAGCGCTCCCTCCCCAGACGCGCCTCTGGTCCAAGGCAGGCTGGACGAGCGAAGTGCGCCACGACGCCGCGTATGTGGAGCTCCCATCGGGACGCAAGCTGATCCTGGTGATCTATTCCCGTGGGACCGCAGACGATGTGACGCTCATTCCCGCGGTCACACGAAACGTCCTCGCCGAGCTCTGACCGGCAATCTCCCGGGGTGCTCGCGACGGGCCCGGGTGCGGGATCAGTTAGAGAAGCGGAACGACTCGAGCACCAGCGGCAGCTCGCCTTCCTGTCCCAGATCCTGTGGCTGCTCGAGGTCGGGACAGAGCGAGGTGCCCATCATCATGAGCGCTACGCCGCGGGTGCCCTCAGGCGAGGCCAGGAACACCGCGCGAGTGAAGATGTCCACCCGTTCTCCGTCGGCGTCGATCCACCCGGAGTACAGCGCCGCGTGTCCCGAGTACGTGCCGATCTTCGTCGGACCTTCGGTGACTTTCCTGAAGTCGCGGAACTGTTGCGAGAACTGAGTCTCGATCTGGCCGAGCACCTGCCGGTAGAGGAGCTGATTCTCGGCCTCGGATGCGCCTGGCCGGTAGTAGCCGACGTTGATGTTCTCCCACGTCCTGTCGTCGGAGCGCCGCTCGGCAGTGACGAAGTTGATGTTGTCCGGGTCCGTCGTGCGCAGCTGCCACGTCTTCGGGTAGTCGAACGAGAAGTCGACGTAGTTCTCCGAGAGGTTGCCGGTGCGTCCCTCGCGGGAGTTCTCGTAGTGCGCCAGCTCCGGTTTGCGGAACGACGGCATGTCGCTATCGCCCACGAAGAACCAGGCGCCGAGGAGTATGGCTCCCCCGAGCGTGCTCAGACAGCCGCAGCCTCCGAGAATTTTCCAGAGGTTTTTCATCTCAGGTCCTGTAGACGAAACGCGCCACGTTGTCGCTGATGATCAGGGTGTCGCCGGGTGAGAGCTGCACCTGTCCCACACGCGTGCCCACGGTGTTTACGTACGTGCCGTTCGTCGACGACTGATCGATCACCATCACCACCCCTTCGCGGACGCCGACCCACACATGTTTCTTCGAGACGCTCGGATTCTCGACCACGACCTGCGACAACGTGCGGTCCCGGCCAATGTAGAAGCCCTCCATCAGAATGGGGAAGGTCTGTCCGGCCACGAGACCGGAGACGCCGTGAAGCGCGCCCAGACCGAGTCTGCCCGACACCATCGTCGCGTCCACGCCGGCGCGCGGAGGCGCCCCTGGCGGGGGCGCGGCGGGCAGCGGAGCCGGGACTGCTGCTGCGATGGGTGCGGGAGCGGGCGCGCGGGGCGGTGGCGGGTGATGAGGACGGGGAGACGGCAGCACGACCCTCGCCCGCTTGTTGCGTGCGGTGAGGAAGACCACCACAGCCGCGACGAGCAGCAGAAAGCCCAGAAGCAGCAGCAAAATCCCTCCGGCGAGGAGCAGTGTCTTCATCGAGCCTCTCTCATTGTGAGTTGCGTCGCATGATAAACGTTTCTCCGCGCACCTCCGCCATTCGTCCGAGGGACTCACCACAGAGACACAGAGAACACAGAGATACACAGAGGACACCAACCGCTTTTCTCTGTGTATCTCTGTGTTCTCTGTGTCTCTGTGGTGAACGTCTCCCGCGTGCGCCAGGGAGGGGACTACTCCAGCTTCGTCACCTCGATGATGAAAGCGAGGCCGGTCTCTTCGCGACGTATGGCGACGTTGCCGCGGCCGATCCCGGCCTGCTCGCACAAACGGTAGATGTCGTCCTCGGTCCGTTCGATGAGGGTCCAGTCGCCGAAGTACTCGATCAGTGTTCGATAGGGGTTGCCTGCGGCGATGTTGGTGAAGAAGAAGACACCGCCCTCGGCCAGGAGCCGGTACGACATCTGGATCAGCAGAGCGGCCGAGCGGTCGTCGAGATAGTCGAAGAGGCCGCCGGAGAGCACCAGGTCGAACGTGCCGCGGGCGAGCCGCCGCGTGGTGGACAAGGCGTCGCCCTGCACGAAATGGAGGTGCTCTTCGAGGCCGGCCAGGGCCTCGCGCGAGAATTTGAGCGCGTCCCCGTCCATGTCGTTGAGCCAGATCTCGCCGGCCAGCGCTGGCAGATGGTCGCGGAGGTTGCGGAGGTCGGGACAGCTTCCGCACGCGATGGAAGCGATGCGCGTCCGGCCGGGGTTCGCGAGCATGGTGCGCATGATGCGCGCAGCCTGATGACGAACTTTGTTGCGATGCTGTTGCGCGATCGAACGGCTCAGTGCATACGCCTCACACGAACGCGCCAGCAGGTCCTGGGCGTGATTCTCACCCGCGACCAGATACTCGACCGTCTCGAAGTCGCCCGGGTAGCCGCGCGGCCACTGCTGCAGGCGGGCCACGAATGGAGAGCGTGCATGGACGCGGCGCACGGGCCCCAGGATGTGCACGATCTCGTCGCGGGTGAGCTCCGCACGTTCGCAGCCGAGGATGGCCGCGCAGATCTGATGAACCACGGCGAGCAGGCGATGGTAGATCTCGCTCTCAGGCACTTGTTCCTGTTCGAGATCCATGAAGTTCGCGACATGACGGCGAAGCTCGTCGACGGCGCGCTCGCGTTTTTCCGACAGGACGACGATCTCACGGTCCATCACGTAGGGCTCCTGAATGGCGGCGTTCTCTCTCATGCACGTGGGAGGGACATGAGCGAAAGATTCTCGCTGCCGGAGCTCCTGTTGTCGGTTCTCGGTTGTCCGTTGTCTCGCGCCTCTTCGCGGTAATTCAGACGACTGGCACAGACCACAGCCGACGACTCACACCCTGCCACTTCGCGTGAAGGCCCGGACCACCGGCAACGGACCACACGGTTACTCCCCCGCGTCCGCAAACACGAGCTCGGCACCTGGGTGGTCGAGCCACTCGATCGAGTCGAGTTGCGCGAAACGGGCGTTGCGGAAGCGCTGCTGCAACGTTTCGGGAAAGGGCGTGGGGAGGGGAACGTGCAGCTCGAGATCGTCGAAGAGATCGGCATGCAGATCCGGACGGACGGTGAGGCCCCATGCCGCAAGCTCGGGATTGGCGACGGTGATGATGTAGTCGGCCTCGGCTTCGATTTCCATGTCGGGAGCGAGAGGATCCTGCTCGTCGAGCTGTTCGCGCACGTGCAGTTGCCGGCTGCGGCCGCGCTGTTGTTCCACCCGCCAGCGCAGATGGGAGTGGGAGTTGTGCAGCTCCACTTCATAGGTTCCGTCGCCGAAGGGTCGGGCAGCGGGGAGGTGGCGGAGGTCCGGCGTTTTCGTTCCGTAGACCTGCGCACCGAGCGCCGCGTGCATGTCATACGGGGTCAGGACGAGGTCGACAAAGCCCCAGAACCGGTCGCGGCGCGCAGAATCGGGCAGGCGCTTACGTCCCACGACGATGAGACGCTCGAACGGCGAGCTCGCGGGTGACAACAGGATGAGGATGCGCTGCACGTACCCCAGCTCGTCCGGAGGAAACTGTTCCAGGCGCGGCCGGTAGAGGAAGGTGATGGACCCTTGCTCGAGAGTCGGTACCACCGCTGCCGCATTCGATCGCCCCATGCCAGAGACTGTTCCAAACATCGTGCCCTGAGCCGGCGGGCTGGCGAACGCGCTCCCCGGCTCAGGTGGTGCCGAGTATGCAGAGTGCTTCCACGTGGCACGCGGGTGGGAAAGCAAGTCCGTCGAATCGCAGCAGAGCGAGGCGTTCGACCGCGCGGGCCCCCGGCTTTCCCCGCAGGACATCGAGCGCAAGCAGAAACGAGAGAGTCTCGAGCTCTCCCACGCCCGGGTCTCTCGCGAGCTGGACGCTGCGCGGACTCCCGTGCACCGCTCCGCGCTGGAGAACGCACTGAAATACCTGGACGACGAGTTGAGGAAGCTTTGACCCAACGCCGTACGCTCGGCCACGCCGATGGGGTTTTGACCCCATCGGCGCCCCGCGAGGTGCGGACCGCCTCTGCTAGCATTCAGCCATGGTCACGAGGAAATGCTGAAATTTCTGCAGGGTCTTGCACCGGGCGATCGCGTCCGCGATGAGCGTCTCCGCGCTGCATTCGCCGCTGCGCCAGTCGGACTGGCACTGGCCGGACCTGACGACCGCTTTCTGGTCTCGAATGACATCGCATCGCAACTCCTCGGACATTCTCGTGAAGAGCTCTGCCGCGTTTCGCTGCTGGACATCACTCATCCCGACGATCAGCAGCGCGCCCGGGCGGATGCTCGCAAGCTGGCCTCCGGTGAAGTGAGCCTCTATCAGATTCACAGACGTGTCGCGGACAGGCTCGGGAAGTATCGCGAGATCTTTGTCTCCGCCGCCCTTGCAGGGGGCAAGCACGATCGCGATGCGACGGTGTACGTGATCGATGTGCCCCGCCGGAACGACGAGAACGGGGCCGCCGCGGAGCCTGCGGCGAAGAACGACGCTCTGGTCGCGGAGCTTCG
Organism: Acidobacteriota bacterium; assembly: GCA_031388865.1. Classification (GTDB taxonomy): domain Bacteria; phylum Acidobacteriota; class Thermoanaerobaculia; order Gp7-AA8; family Gp7-AA8; genus QHVT01. The sequence goes on from JANMSA010000629.1 coordinate 13,039, forward strand.
CGAGGAGCTGCAACGCGAGCGCGAGGGGGCGGCGACGCTCACCCGCGTCCTCGAGAAGCAGAAAGCGCGGCGCGTGGAGCTGGAGCAGGAGCTCGGCGCGCTGCAGAAGCGTGTCGTGCGTTCCGAGACCTCCGAAGCCGCTGCCGCGGTGTGGACCCCGTTCGAAGAGCGCAACGCGCTGGATTTGGTCGAGCAGATCGCGCGCGAGGGAAAGACCGGCCTGCTGCTCTTCGTATCCGAGGGACGGCAGAAGTCGATCCATCTGGAGGGAGGCCGCATCGCGTCGTGTGCTTCGAACGATGACGAGCAGTCGCTCGGCGAGCGCCTGGTGCGGGAAGGCGTGATCACCGAAGCGCAGCGCGATGAGGCGCTGGAGATGGCCGGCGAGACCAACATTGCCCTCGGGCGGGCGCTGGTCCTTCTCGACACGCTCGCGGAGGAGGTCGTCGTAGTGGCCTTGCGTGCCAAGCTCGGCAAGGAGCTGGCCGATCTCGAGAGCTGGGTTTCGGGACGATGGACGTTCGTCGAGCGCGAGCCACCTCGCGACAGGCCGGTGCGCCTGTCCATCCCCATTCAAGACGCGCGCGACCCGTGCTGACGGAGGTCGCGTACACTCCTCTCCTCCATGAATCTACTGCTCGCGGCCGTTGCAGCCGCCATCGCCCTGGCGATCGGCGCCGCTGCCTGGGGGAAAAGCTCCGCGCGCAAGCTGCAGCGCGAACGACGCATCCACATCGATCAGTTCAAGCTCAAGCGCCGGCACGCCGAGATCGAGCTGGAGGTGTTCGGCAGCCCGGAGATCGTGCGCGCGGTGCAGGGGTACGCGAAAGAGCACCACGTCTCCGTGGAGGAAGCGCGCGCGCAGGCCAAGCGGTATCTGCAGGAGATCGTTCCCAAGTTCAATCTGCTGGCGTACTACCGCATCGGAGCGCCGATCGCCCGCGCGATCATGCACTTTCTCTATCGGGTGGTCGTCGAGCGCAAGCCGATCCGCGACTTCAACCAGAAGGCGAAGGGTGCGGCCGTGGTCTACGTCATCAACCACCGCTCGAACGCCGACTACGTGCTCGTCGCGCACATGCTCTTCAAGTTCATCTCCCTGTCGTACGCGATTGGCGAGTGGGCGCGCGTATGGCCGCTGAATCACGTGTTCAAGTGGTTCGGCGGCTACTTCGTCAGGCGCCGGTACCGCGAGCCGCTCTACCACGCCATCCTCTCCAGCTTCGTGCAGACGATCACCCGGCACGGGGTGACGCAGGGCGTGTTCATCGAGGGCGGCCTCACCCGCGATGGCGCCTTCCAGAAGCCGAAGCTGGGCATGCTCGACTATCTCGTGACCTCCAAACGCGACCCGGAGTTCACGCAGCGGCTGTACCTCATGCCCACAGCCGTGAACTTCGACAGGACGCTCGAGGACCGCAATCTGACCGAGGAGCTGCTGGGACGCGAAGAACGCTCGACGAAAGGGCAGAAGCTCAAGACCACTCTCGACTACCTCTTCCGCAACTTCTTTCGAGGGTTGTTCAAACGCTTCAAGCGGTACGGTTACGCGGTGGTCTCGTTCGGGCATCCGATCTCCATCGACGACTTCGTGCGCGACCATCCAGAGGTTCTGTCGGCGGCGTTCGAGCAGCGCAAGGAAGCGCTGCAGAAGCTCGCGGATCTGGTGATGACGGAGATCTCGAATGCGCTGGCGCCCACGCCGGTGTCGCTGGTGGCGTCGATCTTTTCGCGTCGTGACGTGCTGACGGAGGAGCAGATCCTGCGCGAGCTCGAGACCCTGCGCGAGGAGTATCGCGCGCGGCCGTGGCTCCTGCGCGAGAAGACGCCGACGGAAGTCTGGAACGCGGCCCGGCACGTCCTGCAGCTGCGGCATCTGATCGTGCCCGTGGACCAGTGGCGCGACGACCTCTTCGACCGCGGCGGCGTCCCCGAGATCGAGGACGCGTGGCAGTGGAACCCGGACGAACGCCTGCTCCGCGACTACTACGCGAACGCGCTGATGCCGTACGAAGCGGTCAAGCGCAGGGGCTGGCCGGAGCGGAAGAAAGACGCAGAGTCCCGCGCGGCCCGCGCGGCGGCGGACGGCGCGTGATTCGGAAGGCGGGAGCGGGGACGGTTCACCACAGAGACACAGAGGACACAGAGAGACACAGAGAAACACCTTTTCGACTCCCTCTGTGCATCTCTGTG
>JANMSA010000633.1:0-18472 GCA_031388865.1 Acidobacteriota bacterium
ATTCGGATACTGCTTTTTACTTCTGTTGAGCCATGCTTCACCAGCCTCGCGGCCAGCGCTCAGCACGGACTCAAAGGAATCACGTTTGCCTTCGTTGCTTTCCTATTCAGTTGTCAAGGAACCGGCTGCTGATCGCGTCGGATCGATGCTGGAGACGACCCTGGTCGCCTGCACCACCCATCCCACGCCTGGATGATCGATAACTGGCTGCAACCGCTTGTCACTCCAACCGCTTACTGCCTTTATTCGCCCATGGTTCGAGCGTCAGGACTGCTGGTAACTCGGAAGGACCGCGGCTTATTTCGCTGCGCCTGCTACTTCGGTCGAGCCCGCCAACTGCCACCAGCGCGGACCTGCGATAACGATTCTGGACGGAGGACATTCCAGGACTGCCGAAAATCTGTGACTTGACGTTCGCCACGCCCCGCTCGGCGGAACGGCTCAGGCGCCCCGTTGCGTCCCCCGGGCTAGCCGGGGGCTAGCCGACCCCCTACATCCCGATGGGGTGCCACACGGTCTTCGCCTCCTGAAACTCCAGGATCGCATACGGGCTCTGCGAGCGCCGCAAATCTGCCCAACCGATGCCCTCGCCATCGAAGTGCACGATGCGCTTGACGTTCTCCGCCGCCGTTCTGTGAACCGACGCGATCCCGTCCGCCGCGACTCCGCTGGTATCGAGAGCGTTCACGTCCATATGAGCCGCAAGCCAGGGGACGATCTCGTTCTTGAGTCCGGAGATCAGATTGATGACTCCGCCGGGCACATCCGAGGTTTCGAATACCTCGCCGAGGGTCAACGCGGCCAGAGGTCGCTTCTCGGAAGTCAAGGCCACGACGGTGTTTCCGCCGACCAGCGCGGGCGCGAGGCGGCTCACGAGACCGAGCAGAGCGGGCTCCTCAGGTGCGACCAGGCCCACCACGCCCGTTGGCTCCGGTACCGTGAAATTGTAATAAGGACCCGCCACCGGGTTCACCGATCCGAAGATCTGCGGGTACTTGTCACTCCACCCTGCGTAGTAAACCCAGCGATCGATCACTGCCTCGACCTCTCGCCGCGCATCTGCTGCCGGCGAGCCCTGCCGGCGCAACTCATCGGTGAGCTCGGCCGCTCGTGACTCGCACACCTCCGCAATCCGATAGAGAATCTGACCGCGGTTGTAAGCAGTCTTCCCAGCCCAGCCCTCGAATGCTTTTCGAGCGGCCGCCACGGCATTTCGCAGATCTTTTCTCGAGCCTCGGCTGGCGTTAGAGAGCAATTCTCCCCCCTTGCCGGATATCGCGTAGGAGCGGCCGGATTCAGTGCGCGGGAACTCACCATTGATGTACAGCTTGTAGGTCTTGCGGACGTTGAGGCGAACGCTCATGACAGCACCACATAGGGGCTCAGACCGTGAATCCCGCCTTCCCGGCCGAACCCTGATTCCTTGTAGCCGCCAAACGGAGACGTCGGATCGAACTTGTTGTAGGTGTTCGCCCAGATCACCCCGGCGCGCAGTTTCTGAGCCATCTTCAGGATGCGCGAGCCCTTCTCGGTCCAGACGCCCGCAGACAGCCCATAGGGCGTGTTGTTCGCTTTCTCGATCGCCTCTTCGGGCGTGCGGAAGGTCAGCACGGAAAGCACCGGCCCGAAGATCTCTTCCTGCGCGATCCGGTAGGATTGCGACACCCCTGTGAAGAACGTCGGTGCGAACCAGTAGCCGCGGGCGGGTAGAGCACAGGACGACTGAAAGATCTCGGCACCCTCCTCCACACCGCTGGCGACCATCTCCCGGATCTTCTCGAGCTGCGCCGCTGAGTTGATCGCTCCGACATCGGTGTTTTTGTCGAGAGGGTTCCCAACCCGAAGCGTCTGGATGCGCTCGCGCAGCTTGCGGATCACAGGCTCGACGATCGACTCCTGGACGAACAGCCGTGAGCCGGCACAGCAGACGTGTCCCTGATTGAAGTAGATCCCGTTGATGATTCCCTCGACGGCCTGATCAATGGGTGCGTCATCGAAAACGATGTTGGGCGCCTTGCCCCCGAGCTCCAGCGTCAGCTTCTTCTTCGTGCCTGCGACCGAACGCTGGATGCGTTTCCCGACGTCCGTCGATCCGGTAAAGGCGATCTTGTCGACCCCTTCGTGGGCCACGAGAGCCGCGCCGGTGGCTCCCGCTCCCGTGATGATGTTGACCACGCCCGGCGGGAGATCCGCTTCCTGGATGATCTCCGCAAGCATCATCGCCGTAATGGACGTCGTTTCAGCCGGCTTCAGTACGACCGTGTTCCCCGCCGCAAGCGCGGGCGCCAGCTTCCAGGCTGCCATGAGCAGAGGAAAGTTCCAGGGAATGATCTGCGCCGCGACTCCGACTGGGGAAATGTCGCGGTTGGGGAACGCGTACTCGAGCTTGTCCGCCCATCCGGCATAGTAGAAGAAGTGCGCGGCGGCCAGAGGGACGTCGATGTCGCGCGATTCCTTGATCGGTTTGCCGCCATCGAGGGTCTCCACGACGGCCAGTGCTCGAGCCTTCTCCTGGATCAGGCGAGCGATGCGGAAGATGTACTTGCCGCGTTCGGACGGCGCCATTTTTCGCCACACCTTTTCATACGCTCGCCGCGCCGCGCGCACAGCGCGATCCACATCCTCGGCATCCGCCTCCGCAATCTTGCTGAGCCGTTCTTCCGTGGCCGGGTTGATGCTGTCGAACCACTTCTTCGAGTGGGGCTCGACGAACTTGCCGCCGATGAACAGGTCGTAGCGGGGTGCGATCCGGACGTGATCTGTCGACTCGATGGACGGTGCGTACTCCCATACCAACGCGGCGGAGGCGGGGCCGGGCGTCAGCCGCTGCCGGGTTTCGATCTCGGTTGTGGTCATAGCGATTCTCTTTAGTCGAGCGTGAAGTAGTCGCCGCTCTGGTACGCCCCGGTTCGTTCCTTCCGAAGCTGCATGAGAACGTCATTGAGCAGCGACGATGCGCCAAAGCGGAACAGGTCCGCACTCATCCAATCGCCGCCGAGCGTTTCGTACAGGACCACCAGATACGATAGAGCCAGCTTGGCGTTGCTGATGCCACCAGCCGGCTTCATCCCGATCTTGCGGCCCGTGGCGTGATGGAAATCGCGGATCGCCTCGAGCATGACCAGCGTCACAGGCAGCGTGGCGTTGACCGCCACTTTCCCTGTCGAGGTCTTGATGAAATCCGCGCCCGCAAACATCGCGATGAGCGACGCGCGACGGACCTGGTCGTAGTTCGCGAGCTCGCCGGTCTCCAGAATCACCTTCAGGTGCGCAGGACCGCATGCTTCCTTCACCTCGGCGATCTCGTCGAACACTTTCTGGTAGTTTCCGGTCAGGAATGCACCGCGGTCGATCACCATGTCGATCTCGTCGGCACCCGCGGCGACGGTATCGCGCGTTTCCCTCAATTTGATGTCCGTGAAGGTCTGTCCACTCGGAAATCCGGTGGCGACCGAGGCGACGTGCACCCCGCTCCCCTTCAGCGCCTGGCGAGCGACGGGAACCATCGTCGGATAAACACAGACCGCGCCGACATGCGGAATCGTGGGATCCGATGCATCAGGCCGCATGGCCTTCTGGCAGAGCGCGTGGACCTTGCCGGGGGTGTCTTTCCCCTCCAGCGTCGTCAGGTCCATCATGCTGATCGCCAGCTTGAGCCCCCACACTTTTGCTTCTTTCTTCAGTGAGCGCTTGGCGAGCGAGGCAGCGCGCTCTTCCGCGGCTACGGCGTCGACACCGTGCGCCATCTCGAGCGCGTCGCCCAGACTGCGGCGCAGGAGCGCCGGGGCGTACCCGGCGGGCGCAGGAACGATCTGGGCTTCCGACATAGGGGAGGACAAGGTAGCACTAAAAAAGAACGACGGCCCGGGTGGGCCGCCGTTCTTCGAAGAGCGTGAAGATTACAGTCGCGTCGAACGCCTGCGGCTGCTCGTGACGCGGTCCTGGATCGCGACCCACCGATCGCCGTCGAGGGTCCATACATCGGAAAGATAGATGTTGCCGAAGAAGCCCCCGAAGAGAACGAACTTGCCGAGGCTGGGGTCGAAGTCGAAGCCCGCATTCTGGCGTGGGCCGGGGCCGAAGGTGGTCGCCACCTCGGTCCACCTGCTGGACGCACCATCCCAGATCCAGAGGTCGTTGTCGTAGAACTGATCCACGTTCTTGCCGTCGACGGTTGCACGGAGACCGCCGAAGAGCATCGTCTTGCCGTCCCGCGGATCGACCGCAACCTGCGCCCCAAACCGGATACCGGGCGTACTGGTCACGCTGAGTTTCGTCCAGTTCGTGCCGTCGAACGACCACATATCGTTGTACCGAGCGACCCGCGAGTCGAGGTTGGGACGCCCGGCGCCGCTGAAGAGAATGGTTTTCTTTGCAACCGGGTCGTACCAGAAGGCCATCTGAGACCGGTTTTCCGGCTCGGTCTTGGTCTTCACTTCCGTCCAGGTGGTGCCATTCCAGGTCCAGGTGTCATCGCGGAAGTTCACGCCGTCCCACCCGCCGAAGTAGACAGTCTTGTTCAGCGTCTCGTCATACGCCAGCCCGCCGAAGCGTCGCGGAGGCGGTCGCTTGTCGAGGTTCTCGAATGCCTTCCAACCTTCCCCGTTCCACTCGGCAATCCGCCCATCGCCGCAGACGACCACCATGACTGAACGTTGCGTGTCGAATGCGGACAGCGGAGTCGTGCACTGCGACGGCATCCCGTCACGCCGCTGTTCCTTGTACCACTCGCCCTTCTCAAATCGCCAGAAGTCGTCGATGTAGAAGATCTGATCGCCACCGCTGAACTCGCTGAGGCCACCCATGAGCAGGAGATGGTTGCGCACTGGATCCCGCCGGAGGACCGGCAGCGAACGGGGCACGGGATTGGCGACGGGTGAGGTAAAGGTCCAGCGGAGATTGCTGAGAACGTAGGTGGAGGAATCGGGCCGGGTCGAGAACGCTGCAAGCCCGCCGAAGCGAACGATCTTCTTCGCGACAGCGTCGTAGGAGAGGGCGGCGCCCAGGAACCGCGTCGTGGGCGAGGTCGCAAGCTTTGTCCAGTTCTCTCCGTTCCACTCCCACGTTTCGTCCACCGGAGGCGTCGCGGCCGAGCAGACGCCACCGGTCACAATGACACGCTCGTCGTGAGCCTGATAGGCCAGCCCGCCTTCATTGACGCAAGTCGGAAGAGTGGTCGGGGTCAGCTTCTTCCAGGAAGCAGACGGCACGTCCCAGCGGTACATCAGCGTTTTGTTGGTCGCATCGACGCCCAGCATGAGTGTCTCGTGGCGGGCGGCGTCGAACACCAGGAGCGGCTTCGCCACCTCGGGTCCGGACGCAACGACCTGGGTCCACTGCTCCCCGTTGAACTCCCACGTGTCGTACAACGTCTGGACCGTTTTTCCGTCGGCTTTGTAGTTGAAACCACCAAACAGGATGATGCGGTCGCGGTCGCGATCGTAGGCCAGACTGGCATACTCGCGGGCCGGAGGCGCGGTCGCGGGATCGAGCTGCTGCCAGTCCCCGTTCTGGTAGGCCCAGGTATCGCTCAGGAACGTCCAGGTGCCGAGGATGTCCGTCGATTCCTTGCGGCCCGAGAAGAGGATGATGCGGCCGCGTTTGGAGTCGTAAGTCATCGCATGCGAAGAACGCGCAGGCGGTAGGTGCGCGGGCATCTGCTGCACCCACTGGTTGCTGACCCAGAGCCAGGTCTCGTCAGTGGCGTGGATCAGGCCCGTGGCCGGATCCTCCAGGCTTCGGCCGCCGAAGAGCACTCCGGCACCGGCGCGCTCATCGAAAGCCATCGCCGGATAGATGCGTGGAGAAGGGTGACTGGCGTCAAGCGCCGTCCCGAGAACAGTGACGGCGACGAACAGAATCGCTCGTTTCAGCGAGAGAATACTCATCCGTGGAGGCGCCTCGTTTTCCGTTAAGTGTTGAGTCTCCGCGAGTTGCGCCCGCGGGCCGATTGCAGCGTTTCGAACCCGACGCCCTCAGGCTAAATTCCGAGCTCGCCGTGCTGCAACTGAGACGTTTCAGGGCGCAAAAAGAAACGCGCCGGCTGAGAGCCGGCGCGCCTTCGGGCAACATCGCGAGCAGAGCGTTCAGGACTCGGGCCGCGGATGGACGCCGTACTGCTCGGCGATCCTCACCAGGCGTTGCTCGACATCACCGCCATCTTTGCCCAGGTTGGCTCGGATCTTCTCGAGCTCCGCCAGCTCCGGTTCCTCGAGAGCGAATCCGTGAGCCTGCAGCGCATCCTGAGGACTGTCGATCAGGCGGCGGCGGAACTCCGGATGCTCGATCGCGCGGCGCACGATGGCGCCGATCATCTCATTACGCATCGGTTGACCTCCGCATCCCGGAAGAGCAAGAGGTGCGCCGGGCGACTGGTCAGCGAGGGTGGAAGTACCAAAGTCTCAAAGTCCCGCCCGTCTCCTCTCTGACACTTTGCGACTAGGAGACTCTGAGACTGCTCCCTGCGCTCCGCCAGCTGTCGCTCAGATTCGCCAGCGCACGGTCATCAATGCTTCGCGGAGGTTCAGCTGGAAGCGGCTATCGACGTGGTGCTGCGTGTACTCGAGTGTCACATCCACGCCGCGCTTCAGGCCGACACGCACTCCGGCATCGTACTTCTCCCAGTTCCACCAGATGCTTGGCGCCGGAAACAACGGCACGGGACCGAAGCGATTGGCGATGCCGCTGTAGCGGACAGCGGGCTGAATCGACTCGATTGGCCCGGCCGCCAGCGGGATGCGATAGGCCGCTTCAAACTCCCACCCCTCGCGCTGCAGACTGGCGATGTTCTGCTTGGTGAACTGCGCGATGACTGTTGCGTTGTGCCACTCGCCGTACACCCGCGTCCCGTACTCCCGCTTCTTTCTTCCCTGCACCGGCAGGCCCCGGGGGGTAATGCCAGGCAGGCCAGAGTCCTGGCCGTCCAGCCGGAGAAGGTCGAGGTCCCCGCCGTACACGGTCCCGGTCAGTTCCTCGCGGTCGGCCATGTCACGCTCGTAGTGGAAGAGCATGGCGTCAAGGCCCAGCGTCTGGTCGGCGCGCTGCCAGCGATAGCCGACGGCTTCCCCGATCTGCACATGGTCTGTGTTGATGAAGAGGTCTTCCGTCTCGGCGTTATAGAGGATGGGAAAGCCCGACCCGAACTTCGGTACGCCCCCTCGGGTGATCTGCTCTTTTGTGCCGTTGTCACCCGCGAGCGAGTTGGGATCGCGAAAGAAAAGCGGGTTGCCGTTCGCGGCCTGCGCGCGCCAGTAGAAGCTGCGTCCGACCGTGCCGCCGACAAGCAGCTGCACGTCTTCGAAGCGATTGAAGGACGTCGAGGCGAGCCCGTAGCTCTCCAGCAGGCGCACTGGCTGGCGTTCCATCTTCGGGAACTTGCCAGCCTGCAGAAAGAAGGTCGTTCCTTCCGGGCGATCGAGAATCTGCGGGTGCGCACCGATGCGCACGAACAGCTCGTCGGCGTCGACCTGCTTGTCGGCGGAGGTGGGATTGCGCCGATGCAGGGCTTGTACATGAACTTTCGCGCGCACGGCGAACAGATCGCCATAACCGCCGTCGAACTGCACGTCCGCAACGTTGATCTCAAGGTTCTGACCGGGGTCCGTGGTCTCCAGACGTGCGTTGGGAGGAAACGAGACCGGATGGGATTCTTCATCGCTCCACCGGTAATCAGCTCTGAGCTCGAGTCGATGACTCCAGGTCCACGTGGATTCATTCTCCTGAGCTGCGAGAGGCAGGCAGAACACGATCAGCAGCACGAGCACGAGTGGAAATCTCAACGCCATGCTGAAAATTCTAATCTGCTTTGCTCAACAGAGTGCCCGATCGTTCCACGTTCTGTCGGCGTTCCCTTCTCGCGACAAACGCTTCGTCAAACGCAACCTGCATGATCGCGGCGACGGGAATGGCCATGATCGCGCCCATGACGCCGAGAAGCGAGGCTCCGATCATGAACGCGACGAACACCGCCAGCGGCGAGACCGACACCTTCCTCGCCATGACCCGAGGCACGATGAAGTAGTTCTCGATTTTCTGCAGAACGACCGCGAAGATCAGAACCGCCCAGAACTGCCAGCTCGAGCTGAGCAGCGCGACCACGAGTGCGGGCACCGCCCCTACGGTCGGTCCAATCGCCGGAATCAGTTCTCCCACCCCTGCAATGATCGCCAACGGAAGGGCGTAGGGGACGCGCAACAAGGTCAGCCCCACAAATGTCGAGACTCCGATGATCAGGCAGAGCAGCACCTGAGCAGACAGCCACGCACTCATGCGCTTGCCGATCCGTATCAGCGTGCGCCGGCGCCGGCCTCGTACTTCCGGTCGATAGACGAGCAGCAGCAGATTCCGCAATCGCTCCGCGTCGATGAGCATGTACGCGACCATGAACAGCACCGCGAAGACCGAGGCGACCGCCGCCGCAGCGTTGCGCATATAGGCGAAGACTCGCGAGCGCGGCAGCTCGATCCCGTTGCGAAGCTGCTCACGGATCGGCGCGACCGGGACGTAGCGTTCCAGGGGCGTGAGGATGTTCTGCTCGATGAGCGACGGCAACCGGCGCGTGAGCTCGCTCGAGTCGGCGATGAAGTGCGGCACGACCACGATCCCAACGACGATCACGGTCACCAGCAGCGGCAGGTAGACGATCATCACGGCCGTGCCGCGCGACAACTTGCGGCGGAACTGATAGCGCCAGAGGATGCGCACGCGACGCACCGCCGGCGAGATGCCCGCCGCCAACACGCCTGCGATGAACACGAGCAGCAGCACGTCGCGCACGAACCAGAGCAGCGCGGCACCCGCCGCAATGCCGAGGATGATGAGCACCTTGCGGGTGAACATCTCCAGCTCGTTGCGCGTCCGGTCACCGCTGCGTGGTGCGTCGGGCACGGAGTCAGGTTCCCAGGTAACGCGCGATGGCGGCTTCGATCTGTCCCTTGGGGACCGCGCCCGTCACGCGTCCAGCCTCGTTCCCCTCGCGCAGAAACACCAGCAGAGGGATCCCCTGAACCTGGAACGCTGCCGCGGTGCGCGGGTTCTCGTCCACGTTCAATTTGCCGAACCGGACGTCGGTGCGCTCGCTCGCGAGCGCGTTGATGACCGGCGCGATCATGACGCACGGACCGCACCATCCGGCCCAGAAGTCCACCACGAACTTGCCGGTTCCCACGGTCTCTGCGAAGTTCGCGTCGGTCAGTACCAGCGGCTTCCCTCCTGCATCGAGCGGCGCCCTGCACTGTCCACAAACCGCCTTCTTGCCGCTGCCGACTGGCGGTACGCGGTTGGCCTGACCGCACGCGGGACACTTGACGATCGGGTCTTCCATGTACGAAAGCATTGCGAAAGCGCTGCCCGGACCACGCTGCGCGCGATCGGCGGTTGGATTCCTGCACTACCGGCATGGCCAGACCTGCAAAAACATCACAGGGGCTCCAGACGTGAGCGGCGCCGGACGATGGTCGGCCGACCGCGCGATCGCGAGCCGGCAGGTGCCTGTCTACGCGTACGCCTCGATCGTGCGAACGACACGGGCGACGCGACGTGACTTCGCCGTAGTCCGGCAACGGGATCAGACCCCACGAGCGCGGCCTACAATGAGAATGTGATCCGCACCGCCTCACGACACGATCTCCCCGCACTGCGTGCGCTGTTCGCGCGCTCGAACGACGAGCCGTACGACCTTGCCGCCGTCGCCGAACAGAAGTGCTTCGGCGACGGCTTCGCGGGAGCGTCCACTGTGCGCGTTTTCGGAGAGATGCAGGGCGCTGCGGTGACATGCGGAAAGTATGTGCGACTGCTCATCGTCGACCGCGATCTACGGGGCCGCGGCATCGGCACCGCACTCCTCGCTGACGCGGAAGCTCGCGGCACTACGGTCATCGCCGCCGAGCCAGGCAATTACTTCACGCCCGGGATCAGCAGCGACGCGACGCAATCGTTCTTCCGCGCACGCGGGTACGCCGAGAAGGCGGCGACGTGGAATCTCACGGCGGATCTTCGAGTCTTCGCGTCTTCAAGTCTTCGAGGGGTTGATGACGGTGACAACTCGAAGACTCGAAGACACGAAGACTCTAAGCCTCTGATCCGACCCACCCATGCCGACGCGCCGCGTGTGCTGCAGTTCATTGAGCGCGAGTTCGGCCGCATCTGGCGTTTCGAGGCGGAAGCGGCGTTCGATACGAAGCTCCCGCAGATTTTCGTGACCGAGGAAGGGGGCTCGATCACAGGTTTCGCCGTCCACGACGTCAACAACCGTGGCCTCGGCTTCTTCGGCCCCACCGGCGTCGCCAAACCGATGCGAGGGCGCGGCCTGGGCTGCCAACTGCTCCTGTCCTCACTCGCCGACCTCCGCCGTCTGGGCTACGACAGCGCCGTGATCCCGTGGACCGACGCGCTCGATTTCTACCGCAAGTGCAGTGGCGCAGAACCCGCACACCGCTTCATTGCGTTTGAAAAGCCTCAGCCATAGACTCCGCGCCGTGGAGAAGGTCACCCGCAAATCGACGTTGCGCCCCTCCGAAAAGCGGCGCCAGAATTTTCTTCCGCTCGCCATCGGGCGGAGCGGCGGAGTCGTGCTGGCAGCTCTCGCGCTCTGGTTTTTCAAGAAACAGGCGGATACCGTCGTTCAGGGCGACGCGGACAAGTACGACATGGCGGTCATGGAGGCCGTGCATCGGATCGACAACGTGCCGATGCATCGTGGCATGGATGTCATCACGCAGCTCGGATCGCACGTGGTCGTCGGCACGGCTGCGGGACTGACAGCGCTGATGATGTTCCGGCGAGGGCGCAAGCACGACGCGTGGACGGTCGTGGTCTCCACGGGCGGCGCGATGGCGATCAACACGATCCTCAAGAACATTTTCCAACGTCAGAGGCCGATCGAGATGGCGCGTCGCATCACGCTCCCGCGCTCGCATAGTTTCCCGAGCGGCCACTCGCTGCTTTCCGCCGCGACCTACCCGATCATCGCGCACCACCTCGTCGAACGGCACTCCCTTCCGGTGCAGGCCGTCGCCCACACACTGGCGGGCATGATCATCCTCAGCGTCGGGTTCTCCCGTGTGTACTTCGGCGTACACTTCCCGTCCGACGTTCTCGGCGGGTTCGCGGCCGGTTTCGGGTGGCTCGGACTGACGTCCCTGTCGCACACGGCCGTCGAAGCTACCGACGCCGAATAGGAACCCACCCATGTCATCGGTCGCATTCGGCGCAAACATCGCCTTCATCGAAGAGTTGTTCGAAACATACAAGACCGACCCGGGCTCGGTCAGCGCGAGCTGGCGCGAGTTCTTTCAGGATTACGACCCACAACTCGATGAAGAGGATGTGGAAGAGCCGGTCGAGCGGAGGGGCGCTGCCGCCACGCAGCAAGTGAGCGCGCCGCCGCCGGCCGAGGTGAAGCCTGCCGCCCCGCCGGCCCCCGCCCTTCGTCCGACGCCTGTTCCCGCTCCGGCTGCACCAGCCGGGAACGTCGTGGCCCTGCGCGGCGCGGCCTCGAAGATCGTCACGAACATGGAAGCGTCGCTCACGGTCCCCACAGCGACGTCCGTCCGCAACATCCCGGTCAAGGCCCTCGAAGAAAACCGCCGCGTCATCAACAACCACCTGGCGCTCGTCGGACAGTCGAAAGCGTCGTTCACGCACTTCATCGCGTGGGCGATCGTCCGGGCCGTGAAGGACCATCCCCGGATGAACTCGGCCTACGCGATGCAGGACGGCACCCCTTCCCGCATCGATCGGGAAGACATCAACTTCGGCATCGCCATCGACATCGAGAAGAAGGACGGTGCGCGATCGCTGATGGTCCCCAACATCAAAGGCGTGCAGGCGATGGACTTCGCGCAATTCCTGAAAGCGTACAACGATGTCGTACGCAAGGCGCGGAGCAACGGCCTGACCGTTCCCGACTTCGAAGGGACCACCCTGTCGTTGACGAACCCCGGCACCATCGGCACGGTGGCCTCGGTGCCGCGGCTCATGCCGTCACAGGGGACGATCATCGCCACGGGTCAGATCGACTACTCCGCCGAGTACTCAGCCGCCGATCCCGCCGTCCTGGCGGACCTCGGCATTTCCAAAGTGATGACGATGACATCGACGTACGACCATCGGATCATCCAGGGCGCCGAGTCGGGCGCCTTCCTCGCGCGCGTTCACGAACTGCTCCTCGGCGGCGATGGGTTCTACGACGCGATCTACCGCGACCTGCGCATCCCCTACGAACCGGTGCGCTGGGCCAGAGACAGGCATCGTCTCCACCTCGGGACCACGGATCCGGACGACATCGTCGCGCGCGAGGCTTCGGCGCTGCAGATGATCAACGCCTATCGAGTCCGGGGGCACCTGCTGGCCGACCTCGATCCGCTCGAATACAAGGTCGGGCGGCACGCCGAGCTCGATCCGGCCTACTACGGCTTCACGCTGTGGGACTTCGATCGTAGCTTCGTCTGTGGCGGCCTCTGCTCGAAGCAGCAGGCCAGGCTGCGCGACATCCTGGACACGCTCCGCGACACGTACTGCGGAAAGATCGGTCCGGAATTCATGCACATGCAGGAGACCGATCAGAAGCGTTGGCTTCAGCAGCGAATGGAACCGACGCGCAATCAGCAGCCGCTCGACGGCGCGACCAAGCGCCGGATCCTGATGAAGCTCAATGATTCGGAGTCTTTCGAGCGCTTTCTGCACACGAAGTTCGTGGGGCACAAACGCTTCTCCCTCGAAGGAGCGGAGTCGCTCATCCCCATGCTCGATTACCTCTTCAACGAAGCCGCCGCGGATGGCGTGGTGGAAGGGGTCATCGGCATGGCCCACCGAGGGCGGCTGAATGTGCTCGCCAACACTCTCGGCAAGTCGTATGAACAGATCTTCCGTGAGTTCGAAGGCGACATCGACCCGAACTCCCGCGAGGGCTCGGGAGACGTGAAGTACCACCTCGGCGCCGACGGCGTCCACGAGGCGCCCGACGGCGCGAAGATGACGCTGACCCTTGCGTCAAACCCGTCGCACCTCGAAGCCGTCGACCCGATCGTCGAGGGAATGGCGCGCGCGAAACAGCAGCTCATTGGCGACAAGAACCGGGCGCTGGTGATTCCCGTGCTGCTGCACGGCGACGCGGCATTCGCGGGACAGGGCGTCGTTGCAGAGACGCTGAATTTCTCGCAGCTCAAGGGCTACAAGACAGGCGGCACGGTGCACGTCGTCATCAACAACCAGATCGGCTTCACGACCGGACCGGAATCCGCGCGCTCGTCGACGTACTCGACAGACGTTGCCAAGATGGTGCAGGCACCGATCTTCCACGTGAACGGCGACGATCCGGAGGCGTGTATCCGGGCCATGAAGCTGGCGTACGACTTCCGCCAGCAGTTTCACAAGGATGTGGTCATCGACCTGGTCTGCTATCGCCGGCACGGCCACAACGAAGGCGACGAACCGTCGCTCACGCAGCCAAAGATGTATAAGCTGATCAAGGAGCATCGCTCGGTGCGGAAGATCTACACCGAGCAGCTCCTCCGCAAAGGCGACCTCGATCCCAAGGAAGCGGAGGAGTGGCTCGACCACTACCAGTCGAAGCTTCAGGAAGCGTTCGACCGCACCAAGGAGCAGGAGGCGCCGCCCAGCGACCGCGACCCGCTCTGGACCGACGAGGAACTGACCGGCTACCAGAAGGAGCCTTCTCCTGATACCTCGATCCCGCGGGACGTGCTGGAGAAAGTCCGCGGCGCGCTCACGACGGTCCCAGCGGACTTCACCGCGCATCCCAAACTCAAGCCGGTGCTCGCAAAGCGCGCCGCCATGGCGGAGGGGAAAGAGCTGCTCGACTGGGGAACGGCGGAGCAGATCGCCTTCGGCTCGCTGCTCGTCGACGGCTTCCGCGTGCGGCTCTCCGGACAGGATGTCGGCCGCGGCACGTTCTCTCATCGGCATGCCGTGGTCCACGATTTCTCGACCGGGCAGAGCTACGTGCCACTCAATGCTCTGGCACGCGACTCGAAAGCGTCGCCGGTTGCTGATCCCGTGGTCGTCGACAACGCCCTCTCTCAACAGATCAACGAGCCTGAGGCGGAGGTCAGCCTCGCCGTCTACGATTCGCTCCTGTCCGAGTACGGCATCCTCGGCTTCGAATACGGCTACTCCGTCGCCGATCCCGGCGCGCTTGTTCTGTGGGAAGCGCAGTTCGGCGACTTCATGAACGGCGCTCAGATCATCATCGATCAGTTCCTCTCTTCGGCCGAAGAGAAGTGGGGCCAGCACAGCGGCCTGGTGCTGCTCCTCCCCCACGGGTACGAGGGCCAGGGGCCAGAGCATTCGTCTGCGCGGCTGGAACGCTTCCTGACCCTGTGCGCCGAGGGGAATATGCAGGTGATTTACCCGACGACGCCGGCGCAGTATGCGCACGCGCTGCGGCGGCAGATGAAGAACAACCCGCGCAAGCCGCTCATCGTGATCTCACCGAAGTCGCTGCTTCGCCATCCGATGGCGACCTCCCCGGTCGATGAGTTGACCAACGGACGCTTTGAGCCGGTGCTGCTGGACGTCGCCACCAGCCCGGACGTGAAACGGGTGATCATCACATCGGGCAAGGTCTACTACGATCTGCGCCAGGCGCGTGACAAAGCGAGCGCAAACGTCGCACTGCTGCGTCTCGAGCAGTTCTATCCATTCCCGCAGCCGATGCTCGCGGAGGCACTGAAACACTACTCGGGTGCAACGGAGATCGTGTGGGTGCAGGAAGAGCCGCGCAACATGGGCGCCTGGCCATTCCTCCATGAGCGCCTGCAGTCGCTGCTGACAGGCGAACAGACACTGTTCTACGTCGGCCGTCCGCTCGCTGCCGCGCCTGCGACCGGCTCCCATCACCGGCACGACGAGCAGCAGAAGGCCCTGGTGCAACGCGCGCTCAACGTGACCTGACCCGCCACCGCCGCACCAGCCTTCAGTATCGTAGTGGGGTCAGACCCCACTACGATACCGAATCTTCTGATCGCACAGGGCTAGCGGCGTAGTGACAAGATTCTCTGCCCAGGCGCCCACGCTCCTGGGCGAACGAAGCCGCCCGGGCCCGCGTTCAGTATTGCTGAGATGGGGTCTGACCCCACTCGATACTGAACGTGGATCGCCGGGGGCTACAGCAGACGCGCGTGCCAGGACTCTCCTGCCGGGCGCTCCCACGTTCCGGTGCGCACTTCGCCGAGACGCTCCGCGGTCGTGTCGAAGACCGGGGTGTCGGCGGTGGCGATCTCGCGGAACTCCTGACGCGGTACGGCTTTCACCGAACCCTCGTCGCGCACGAAGATACGATTCGCGTCGAGGATCTGGACGTGCAGCTCCCGTTCGAGCGACTTCAGCGTGCCGAACATGCGGTCGATGCTGCAGCCGGACTTTTCCGTCCGCTCGTCCGCGGCGATGATGAGAAAGCTTCCCTCGCGCAGGTCGCGCGCGGCGCGGATGGGGGTGCCGTGCGATGCCCAGCTCTCGAGAAACGTGTCGACCTGACCAAGAACTGCCTCCGACCCTGGTCCGTCGAGAGAGGGCGAAATGCCGAAGATCCAGATGTGTGCCTCATTGCCGAGTTGCTCGATGTTCACGCGCATGGCCGGTAGTTTATTAAACTCGCGCCGTGAGCATTGCAAAGATCCTCGACCTCTTCGCCCCGCGGCCGTCTCAGCAGCAGATTCACGAACAGCATGATCCCCTCCGTCTCGCCACCGCTGCGGTGCTGTTGGAAACCGCTCATGCCGACGGGACCTTTACGCCGGCCGAGGATGGAAATGTGGTGTCGTTCCTGAGCAGCCGGTTCGAACTGTCTCCGGACGACACGCAGCGGCTGGTGGATGCGGCAGATGAGATCCGCAGGAACATGGTCGACCACTTCGCGTTCACGCACTACATCCGCAAAAACACTCCTCTCGAAGAGCGCGTCGAGATCGTGAGGACCATGTGGCGCCTGGTCTACAGCGACGGCACGCTCACCAGCTACGAGAACTACCTGGTTCGCAAGGTTGCCGATCTCCTCGGCCTCGAACATCACGTGATGATCGAGGCCAAGTCGGCCGTGCTGCGCGAGCTCGGCCAGTGACCGTCGCTGTCATCGGTGCCGGCCCGATCGGCCTGGAGCTGGCAGTAGCACTGAAGGGTGCCGGCATCGACTACCTGCACTTCGACGCGGGCCAGATCGGCGCCACGATGCAGTGGTATCCGATGGAGATGGTCTTCCATTCGAGCGCCGAGCGCCTGGCGATCGCCGGCGTACCGATCCAGGTGCCGGACCAGCAGAAGATCAAGCGTGAGGAGTTCCTCGCCTACCTGCGCTCGGTCGTGATGCAGTTCGATCTCCAGATACGCACGCACGAGCGTGTCGAATCCGTGATCCGCTCCGGCAATCAATTCGAGCTGCAAACGCGCAACGTACATGGTCAACACGTTTACCATGTAGACGAAGTGGTGCTGTCCATCGGTGCGATGCACATGCCCAAGCTCCTGGGCATTTCCGGCGAAGACCTCCCGCACGTGAGCCACTACTTCCACGACCCGCATACGTATTTTGGCAAACGGCTTCTGATCGTGGGCGGACGCAACTCGGCCATCGAGGCGGCCGTGCGCTGCCAGCGCGCCGGCGCGCATGTAACCGTCAGTCACCGCGGCAAGGACTTCGATCCCGCCACCGTCAAGTTCTGGCTGCTGCCCGAGATCCGCGCCATGATCCGTGACCATCGCGTGCTCCACCTTCCCAACACGTCGCCAGTGGAGATCCGCGGTGGCACTGTTCTCTTTGACCGGGGGGATCCCATCGACGCCGACTTCGTGCTGGCGCTCACCGGCTATCGCCAGGACACGACGCTTCTGGAACTGCTCGGCGTCGATTTGCAGGGCCCGGACCGCAAGCCGCTTCTGGACGAGACTACGATGGAAACCAACGTTCCGGGCGTCTTCGTAGCGGGAACCGCCATCGCAGGCTCGCCGCAGCAGCGCGTCCAGATCATCGTTGAAGACTGCCATGTGCACGTGCCGCGGATCGTCTCCGCGATCGCTCTCCGCCGTGAAGAGCTCCGCCGTGAAGAGCTCAGCCGTGAAGAGCTCAGCCGTGAAGAGCTGCGCCGTGCAGAGCAACGCCATGCGCCTTGAGCTCCCCGAAGACTACCGCTCGGACCTCATCCTCCGTTACCTGGGCCGCGACTCGGACAGTCTCTGCGAGCGCGTCGAAGGCAACACGATCACGACCGCATCGCTCACGATCAGGCTTCTCGAGCGCCACGCACTCTGCGATGGAGTGGACGTCCACGGACTGGGCGACGCCGCAAACCGTCTGCTCGGCCTGACCATGGACAACATGCCACTCGAGAAAGCCCACCCGGAACTCGTCCACGGCCACGAAGGCGCGCGCCTGCCGCAGACGGGGACGGTATGGGAGAGCGTGATGTGGGCGATCGTGGGCCAGCAGGTGAACCTCGCGTTCGCCTACCGGCTGCGCCGCGTACTCGTGGAGCTCTGCGGCCGCCCTTCCTCGAACGGTCTGCGCAATCACCCGTTGCCCGAAGACGTCGCTCAGCTCGAATACGAGGACCTCACGGCACGCCAGTTCTCCTGCTCCAAAGCGCAGTACGTGATCGACACCGCCCGCCTCATCGCCTCCGACGCGTTGCCTGTCGAGTCGTTTCCCTCACGTGAGCCGCAAGAGGTCGAGGCCGCGCTGACAGCGGTGCGAGGAATCGGCGCCTGGACGGCGAACTACGTGATGATGCGCGGCTGCGCGTTCGCCGACTGCGTGCCCGCAGGCGACAGCGCTCTGAGCGCATCCCTTCGCGCTCACTTCGCGCTCGATCATCGCGTGGATGTGAACGAAACGCGCACCTTGATGGAACGGTTCGCACCCTGGCGCTCCTTGGCGACGTATCACTTCTGGCTGCGTCTCGCAGCGTGAGCACGAGGGCATACCGAGCGGCCTCGTGGGCTGGCACGGCCGGACCGGAGGCCACCTACATCGGCCACTCCCTACTGGGTGAGCAGCGCGAAGCCGATCATCTTGTACAGCAGGCGAGCGCCTACGTTCGCGTCCCACTCCGTCTCTCCTGGCGACACTTCGCAGAGGTCCAGGCCGACGATCCGTTTGCCGGCCCTGCGGATCGCGCGGAGCAGGCCGATCGCTTCGTTCCAGGAAAGCCCACCGGGGACCGGAGTTCCGGTACCTGGGCAGAGAGTGGGGTCGAGACCGTCGATGTCCCAGGAGAGGTAGATGTCGTCGGGGAGTGCGGCCACGATCTCGTCGGCGAGCTTCGCGAACGCGACGCCTCGTTCCTTCCTCGCCGCGAGCTCGGCGTCATAAAACGTAACGATGCGTTCGCTCGAATCGATCATCTTTCGTTCGGCCTGTCCGAGATCGCGCACGCCGACCTGGACCAGCTTGCCGACTCCGGGAATCTTGCGCATGACGTTGTTGAAGATCGACGCGTGAGACCAGATGAAGCCCTCGTAG
>JANMSA010000650.1:0-2006 GCA_031388865.1 Acidobacteriota bacterium
GTCCGGGCAGCTCACTCGAGCCCTTACCTTGGCATTCTCGCCTGGATCGTCGGTCCGGCCATCCTCAGTTTCGGCATCCTTCTCTATCTGGTTGGAATGCTTCTGGAGCGACGAAGACGGCGCGGCAAGGCGCCCGAGGAGTATTCGCAGTATCCCAGACTGGACTTCAATGTAAAACGGACCCGGCGTCTGGTGATCGGCATTTTTGCCGGGGTCATCATTTTCGTGATTGCCAGCGTGATCGGTAGCTACCAGGCCTTTCACTACACCGAGTCCGATGAGTTCTGCGGAACGGCCTGCCACTCGGTCATGCACCCCGAGTACACCGCGTACCAGAACTCGACACACTCGCGAGTGGGTTGCGTCGGTTGCCATGTGGGCTCGGGACCGGACTGGTATGTCCGGTCAAAGATGACGGGCTCGTACCAGCTCTATTCGGTGCTCTTCAACAAGTACCCACGCCCGGTTCAGTCGCCCGTGGAGAGTATGCGACCCGCGCAGGGCACTTGTGAACAATGCCATTGGCCCGGGAAGTACTTCGGCAATCAGCTCAAGGAGTTCAATCACTATCAATACGACGAGGCGAGCACGCCCCACCAGACGCGGCTGCTGATCAAGGTCGGTGGAGGCAATTCGAAAACCGGCTTGACGTCCGGAATTCACTGGCACATGAATCTCGCCAATGAGGTGACGTACATCGCGGCGGACCGCCAGCGTCAGGAGATCCCCTGGGTCCGCATCAAGGATCGCAGCGGCAAAGTCACGGAGTACCTCACTGAAGGCTCCAAACTCACGTCGGCGCAGATCGCGGCGATGCCAAAGAGGCGGATGGACTGTGTCGATTGTCACAACCGGCCCACTCACGATTATCCGCCACCCGACCGCACAGTCGACCTGGCCATTCTCTCCGGACGTCTGGACCGCACGCTCCCGTTCGTAAAGCAGCAGGGCGTCCTTGCGCTTTCCAGGGATTACAAGAGCACCGATGAGGCAATGAAGGCGATCGACCGCGATTTCAGAGGCTATTACAGCAAGAACTCGCCTGAGGTTTACGCGGCGAAGAAGGCCTCGATCGACCGCGGAACGGCGACACTGCAGCAGATCTTCAAGACGACGCGCTTTCCCGAAATGCGGGTCGATTGGAGAACCCATAAAGACAACGTGGGGCACATGTACTCTCAGGGCTGCTTCCGCTGTCACGACGATCAGCATGTGAGTCGCGATGGCAAGAGGATCAGCAAGGAGTGCTCGCTATGCCACGATGTCCTCGGCAGCAGCGGCGAAACCGCCCAGTTCCAGCACCCAGTCGAGCTGGGAGACATGCGCGACGTCAACTGTACGGACTGCCACACTGGCGGCCCGATGGAGCAGTAACCCCGTCCTCGGTTCCGCCGAGGTGCAGAAGCAAACCGATGCGGAGCTCTACAAGTGGACCGTCGAAGGAGAGGGAAAGATGCCTGCCTACGCCGCGAAGCTCTCCGAGGCGGAGATCACCGCCCTGGTCGTCTACATGCGCACGATGGCCGTCAAGTACGTATTCCCGTGCTGCTCTGCGGCCCTCCAGGCTGCAGAGCAGCGAGCCCGGCAACACACGCCGGAGGCGTGGCGGCAAATAGCGGCAGTGGAAGCGGGAGCGCGATACCACCGCTCGCACAGCGCGCGACGTGGAGTCCTGCACGCCGGAGGCGTGGTGGCAAATAGCCGGTGGTTGAGCGCGTCAGCGCGACACCACCGGAACACGCGATCATTTGTTTGCGCCCCGGCAGGGGCGCAGGACACCATGGGGTAGCGTTCGTCATGGCCGGCGCGTCCCGTCGAGGGTCCTGTGCCCCTGCCGGGGCGCAAGGATTGAGGATACCGTGCACCCGGTAGAGTAGGGACCGCCCTCGCGGACGGCCCCTCTCACAGAACCGGACTTGTGGACCTCACATCCGGCTCTTCGGGACGCTGGCGTCGGGATAGTCCTTAGTCCAGCATCGGTGACAAGCACCCGCAGTTAGCCCCAA
>JANMSA010000665.1:0-9220 GCA_031388865.1 Acidobacteriota bacterium
CTTGCTTGTCATGTTCGCGGTGCCGCTTGCGGCACAAACCGTCCACGAGGAGATGCTCGTTTCCACCGAGTGGTTGGGGAACAATCCCGAGGGCGTTACGGTCATCGAGATCGGCAATCGTGCCGAGTATGAAGTCGCGCATGTGCCGGGCGCGGTTCTCATCGAGACGGGAGAGCTGCTGACGCAGCTCGAAGACACGCCGAACGAGCTGCCGTCCGTCGAGGCACTGGAAGCCGTCTGGACGCGCGCTGGCGCCGGCAATCGCGGCCGCATCATTCTTTACAGTCGCGACCCGCTCCTGGCTGCGCGCGCCTGGTTCACGTTGGACTACCTCGGCCATGGCCAGCGCACGTCCATCCTGGACGGCGGCTTCACTCGATGGGCGGACGAAGGTCGGCCCACGAGCAGCGCCGCTTCCCCTGTTCGGGCGGTTCCATTTCAAGCGAACGTCGACGTTGCCGTTCGCACGGGCCTCGAAGCGATGAAAGAGCTCGTCCGCTATCGTGAGATCCGGGGCGACAGTCTCGTCGTCATCGACACGCGTGCCGCGCAGCAGTTTCGTGGCGAGGAAGCGGGCAGCGCCGTCGCGCGCGCCGGCCACATTCCCGGAGCCGTGAACGTGCCGTGGACCGAGAACTTCACAGCGGGAGTGGTTCCGCGGTTCCTTCCCGAGCGCGAGCTGCGCGAGCTTTATGCGAGCGCTGGCGTGAACCCGAGATCGACGAACGTCGTGTACTGCCGTACGGGCATGCAGGCCTCGTTGACCTACTTCGTTCTGCGGTACCTCGGCTACGCCGCCACGCTGTACGACGGCTCGTATGTCGAATGGAGTGGCGATCCCGCGACGGCGATCGCTGAAGTACCCCCTTTGGGTCACGGCCGTCCTACAGAAGGAGATATTGATGCATACGACACAGATCCCGCTTTCGGACTGGCGACGGACCCTCGATGAGCTGAGCCGTTCGTACGACGGCGCTCTCGTGTCGCTCGAGATCGTTGGAGGTGAGGTCGGAGCGGAGGAGGAAGTCCACGAGCAGCCGCTGCGCGGGATCACGTCCGACCCGAGCGGCATCACAGTGCAGATCGAACAGCGGGGCGGTCTCCATCTCGGCCACCATGTCGCCCACCCGAAGAAACTGCGGGTCGTCGAGACCCGGGGAGGTGCGGTCGTGGCGGTCGAGATCGAGGATGACGAGGGAATCTACAGCCTGGTGCGATTCTGCTCGCCCGCCCGTCACGACATCTTCGATCTCGCAGTCGAGTAGCATTCGCACCAAACGACTGAAGGTGCCCCATGCCCACAGCACAAACTGCAACGCGAGCCCTCGTGATCGATGACGTACCGGCGATCGTTCAGCTCGTCTGCGCCGTTCTCCATACGTTGAACGGCATGGATCACATCGACTCCACGTCGAAGGGCGACACCGCTGCGAATCTGCTGGACCGAAACGACTACGACGTCGTGATCCTCGAGGCGGTCGTCCTGTACGGCCATGAACGGCTGCTCGGGTATCTGTCGCGCAGCCGCCCGGGCGTCTGCCGGCGAATGATCATCACCACTTCAGCGCCCGTCTCCGCTGACGTGATGAAGGAGATTCTCAGGGCACAACCTCACGCCGTTCTCAGCAAACCCTTCGACGTGGATGCACTTGCCGACGCCGTGCGGCGTTGTGTCGGCGATCCGTACCGCGGACGCTCACCGGTCTGCGCCGCATGAGGGAAAACGAAGAAAGGCGGCCCGTGAGGGCCGCTTCCCTTTCGTTGAGGCAGCGACTCGCGGTGCGAGCCACGGAGCCGGGCAAGCGGCTCGTGGGTGAATGCGTTGGTGTGCAGATCGCGGCTCGGGCGATGGCTGCCCGGCCTGACTCATGACGTGCGCGGGTCGAGCCGGATGCGCCGGCGGACCAATGCATCACGCTCGGTAGCCATTCCTGCAACCGAGGCGAGCGCCTGCGCGAGATCGGCGAGGAGATCATCGACATCTTCGCAGCCGACCGCGAGACGCACCAGACCAGGTGTGATGCCCTGCCTGCGCTGCTCTTCTTCCGGGACGCTCTTGTGCGTCATCGATGCCGGATGCTCGATGAGCGATTCGACGCTGCCGAGGGATACCGCCAGCGTGATCATCCGGACACTGTTCATCAGCACGCGGCCTGCGTCTTCCCCGCCGTGCAGCTCGAACGCCAGCACGGATCCGGGCCCCGACATCTGTCGCTGAGCAAGCTCGAACTGTGGATGCGACGGCAGACCGGGGAATCGGACGTGGGCCACTTCGCCCTGCTGCTCGAGCCACCGGGCGACCGCCAGCGCGTTCGCCTGTGCACGCTCCACGCGCATGCCCAGTGTGCGGATGCCGCGGAGGACCAGCCAGGACTGATGAGGATCCATGGTCAGGCCGAACATCGCGGCGGCATCGTGCAATACGGCGAGCATCGCCGGCTCGCGTGCGACCACGATTCCGGCCACGACGTCGCTGTGCCCATTGAGCGACTTCGTCATCGAGTGCAGCACGATGTCGGCGCCCCACTCGATGGGTCGTTGGAGGTGCGGACCAGCGAATGTGTTGTCAACGACGAGCGGAATGCCCGCGGCCCGGGCCGCCGCCGCCGCTGCGGCGAGATCGACGAGATCGAGCGTCGGGTTCGCGGGCGTCTCCACAAAGAGGAGCCGCGTCTCGGGTCGGATCGCCGCGGCCAGCGCCGCGCTGTCATGGGCAGCGACAAACGTCGACGTCACGCCGAGTCGCGAAAAATAGCGAGTGAGCAGCACGCGCGATGCGCCGTAGAGAGGGTCCGTGGCGACGACGTGATCGCCCTGGCGCAGGAGCGCCAGGAGTACCGTGCTGACGGCGGCCATCCCCGTGGCCGTAGCCACGGCGCCGCATCCGCCCTCGAGCTCCGTGACGCACGACTCCAGCGCCTGGACGGTCGGGTTGCCGATCCGCGTGTAGATCGGGCCCGTGGAGGTACCGGCAAAGCGCGCCGCGCCTTCCTCCGCAGAAGGAAACGCGAAGGTCGAGCTCTGGTAGATCGGCATGGACACGGCGCCAGCGTGTGCTGCTGGATCGAGCCCTCCGTGAATCGCTCTCGTGTGGCGCCCCATCGACGATCTTGCCATGTTGAGCATCTCACCGCATCCAGGCGCTGCGGACCTATGCCGCCTGTCACCGCTGCCTGTGACGCGGCGCGGCTGACCGAAGTCCTGGATTCTCACGCGGCACGCGTCACGTGACGCGGTGTCGCGAAGCACCTCCATCTGCCGGCTCGCGATTGCATACTCGCGTCATGAGCGGACGAAGGATCGTTCGACAGGAATGGGGGGCGTTCGTGGATGCCTTCAGCCGGCGATATGACGGCTGGCTCGTCTCGGTCACCGTCGAACCAGAGGCTGGGTCTCGTCGCTACCTCGCGCTGAATGTTCCCCTTCGGGGTGTCATCGCGGGGTTGAACGAGCACTCCAGCTCGATGATGGTCTTGACTGGAGACACCGTTCCGCATACCACGCATTTCGTGCAACGGCCGATTTCGCTCGCGGTCGAAAAGACCGCGGACGGGGCCGAGTCGAAGTTGACGATCACCGACGACAGCGGAGCACGCACGGTCATCGAGTTCCGCTCGCCGATGCGGCCGGAATTCGTCGACGGCGTCGCGTGAGCGAATCGAGGGACATCGAGGGGGCACCAGATGATCTACCAGGACCGTCGCGAGGCGGGGAAGCTCCTCGCGCGCAGCCTCGAGCGGTTTGCCGGACGCGCGGACATCGTGGTTCTCGCTCTGCCGCGCGGTGGCGTACCCGTCGGCCTCGAGGTGGCCGAGGCTCTCGGTGCACCGCTCGACGTCTTCATCGTCCGAAAGCTCGGCGTACCGGGGCACGAAGAGTATGCGATGGGTGCGGTCGCGAGCGGCGGTGTGATCGTCCTCAATGAGGAGGCAACACGCTCGCTGGGCATTCCCGCGTCGATGATCGAAGCCGTTGCCGCGCGAGAGCAGCGGGAGATCGCCCGACGCGATCGCCTGTACCGCGGCACCCGACCGCCACTCGACGTCCGCGACAAGACGATCATCATCGTCGACGACGGCCTGGCGACGGGCTCGACGATGCGGGCGGCCGTCGAGGCGCTCCGAGACCGGTCGCCGAAGCGAATCGTCGTGGCCGTGCCCGTAGGTGCGGCGAGCACCTGCCGTCAACTGCGCGAGATCGCGGACGAGGTGATCTGCCCCTCCACGCCGGAGCCGTTCGATGCGGTCGGACTCTGGTACGCCAATTTCGAACAGACGAGCGACGCGGAAGTACGCGACCTGCTCGATCGAAGCGCCTCGCTCCGTCCGGTCGAGCTTCTCAATCCGTGAGGTGGAATCATGGCCGTGCAGAACGCAGCCGACACTCTTCTTCAAATCGCACACCCGATCTCCGGCGCCGCTGCGGATTACGATCCGCTTCTCCGTCTCGTCGGCGATGCTCACTTCGTTCTCCTCGGCGAAGCGACGCACGGAACACACGAGTTCTACCGCGAGCGTGCTCAGATCACGAAGCGACTCATTCAGGAGCTCGGATTCAATGCCGTCGCCGTGGAGGGCGATTGGCCGGACGCGTACCGCGTCAACCGATTCGTTCGCGGGGACTCCGACGACGAGTCGTCCGAAGCGGCGTTGGGCGACTTCAAACGCTTCCCGCAATGGATGTGGCGCAATGCCGACGTACTCGATTTTACCGGCTGGCTGCGTGAGAGCAATCAGGCTTTGCCCGCGAATGCGCAGAAGGTCGGTTTCTACGGCCTCGATCTCTATAGTCTGCATGCGTCGATCGAGGCAGTGGTCCAATACCTCGATCGCGTCGACCCGGAGGCTGCGGCGCGGGCGAGGCGGCGCTACGGCTGTTTCGATCATTTCGCCGGAACGGAGGAGTACGCACGTGCGACTGGCATCGGGATCAGCACGTCATGTGAACGCGAAGTGGTCGAGCAACTCGTTGATTTCCGGCGAAACGTAGCCTCATACGCAACGCGCAATGGCAGCATCCCACGCGATGAGTGGTTCTATGCGTCCGAGAACGCACGCCTCGTCCGTAATGCCGAGACCTATTACCGGGCCATGTTCAGTGACCGTGCGAACACCTGGAATCTCCGCGACTCCCACATGGCCGAGACGCTGCAGTCGCTGCAGACGCATTTAACCGCGGCGGGCCGCGCTGCGAAGATCGTCGTGTGGGCTCATAACTCGCATGTCGGCGATGCGCGGGCCACGGAGATGGGCCACAGAGGAGAGTGGAACATCGGGCAGCTCGCCCGTCAGAGCTACGGCGACGACGCGGTGCTCATCGGCTTCACCACCTACGGCGGAAGCGTGACCGCCGCCTCGAACTGGGATGCTCCAGCCGAGCGGAAGAATGTCCGGCCGGCCCTGCCTGGCAGTTACGAGGCGCTCTTCTACGACGTCGACTGTCCCGGCTTCTTTCTGACGCTTCGCGACAAGGCCGCGGTCGCGGTGCTCGATGAGCCGATGCTGGAGCGGGCGATCGGAGTCGTGTATCTCCCGGAAACCGAGCGGCAGAGTCACTACTTTTACTCCCACCTCGCCCATCAATTCGACGCGGTCATCCATTTCGATCAGACGCGCGCCGTCGAGCCGTTGGAGAAGAGCGCTGCGTGGATTCACGGCGAGATTCCGGAGACGTACCCAACCGGGATCTGAAGGCGAGGCGCGGCGGCGGCGACGTACAGCGCGGCCACCACGCCGTTGTGCCACGTCGTCGAAACGCCGCTGCACCTGGAGGGCGGTCAGTCCAACCGTCGTTGGTTGCTGAAGCGACCAGCGAGCTGTAGTGCTTCGATGGTCGTCATCGCGAGCTGCCTGCTGCTGGCGTCAGGTGCCGCTGGAACCACGCGCCAGCGGCGGACGCGGCGGCTTCCAGCATTCCCGGCTCCTGGAACAGATGCGTCGCTCCAGGGACAATTTCGAGCTCCTTCTCGCACTCGAGGCGACGGAGGGCCCGGCGATTCATCTCGAGCACGTCGGTGTCGTTGCCGCCGACGATGAGCAGCGTCGGCGCCTTCACCGTATCGAGGTGCGTGGCGAGATCGGGCCGGCCACCTCTGGACACGACTGCGCGAACGACTCCGGGTCGCGCGGCGGCGGCGTCGAGTGCGGCTGCCGCGCCGGTGCTTGCGCCAAAGAGGCCGATCGGCGACCCGGCCATGGCGTCGTACGACCGCGTCCAATCGATCATCTGCACGACGCGCTGTGTGAGCATGGGAATGTCGAAGCGCAAGGAGCCGCTGCGCTCGTCGAGTTGCTCCTCTTCCGCCGTGAGCAGGTCCGCGAGCACGGTGGCGATCTGCAGGGAGTTCAGCTCGGAAGCAACGTATCGATTTCGCGGACTGTGCCGGCCGCTTCCGCTGCCATGCGCAAAGAGAACGACGCCTTTGGCCTCGGGCGGCATGGTGATGTCGGCGTCGAGCCAAATTCGCCCGCCAACTGGAATGCGAATGGCAGTTGTCCAAGGGTTGGCTGTGAGTCTGGACATGAGACCTCCTCGTTTCGTGAGCCTTTTTCGGCGGAACCTGTTCCGCACCGAAGAGCTACTGCAAAATCGTCGTTTGACTCGCACCCAGACCCGTCTCAGCCGTCTCGCGACGAACCCTCATGAATATCCGGGCTAGCGAATGCGATCCCGCCGGCGCGGAGCGGGATCGACCATCACTCGACCGCTACACGGGGGGCGCATGCGGCTGCAACGTCCCTGCGCCTCGCTCAGGCTGGAAGAGCGTTTCGAACTCCGCCGGCAACTCGCGCCGCACTTTCAGCATGATGCCGTAAGACACGACTTCAGACAGCAGCGTGAGCACTACGCGTGCGTGAAACGAGGCGGTGGAGAACTTCACCCTCTCGCGGGCAGCGATCCGCTCGATGAAGGAGTCGACGTCGAACCGCTCTATGACGCCGTGCCGGAGGGCCTCGCCGATCTCCGGCGGAAGCTGATCGGCCAGGTGATGCGCGTTGGCCAGCGGGATGCGGTCGGCGAGCGACTCGAGTGTCGCTCGGATGGCTGCTTCCGCCTCACCCCGTGAGCCGAGTTGTGCGCGATGCTGCAGTTGTCCGACAAATTCATCGTGTTTCATCGTAGCCTCCTTCAGTGACTGCGGTTGAGTTGCGGCGAGCGCACGAGCGTCCGAGATCGCCGCCAAGCGGTCGACATCCCGGCGCCGACGATGCGCTTGCGTTCTTCACGTTCGTGCAGAGATCTCGCCGCAGTGATACTCGACCATCAGTCGAGCCGGCTCCGGCGACTTCGCGCCCGTGCTGCAGGTGATCGGATTCCGGGTGATCACAGCCTGAACCTGCATGGGGACCTCCTGCTGTCTGGTGAAACGACGCACTCGACCGCGGCGTCGAGCAGTTCGGGCAAGGCCGGCGTACGGAAACAGACTGTCGTTCGGGTGCCATCGATGGACGCGATCGCCACCGCGGCGTCGGCTCCTTCATCGGTCTGCTGGACCTGGATCGTATTGACGTGCTGGACTCGGTGTTCGATATGCGGGTGCTGACTGCCGTCGCCAATGAGGCGCTTCCTGAACTGACTCCTCCGCGTCGATCGTGGGCGGTCGTTCGGTCACGTCGCCTGGTCGATGATTGCGCCTCCTAAATAGATCAAGTATCGACGCTTCCTTCTACGATGTCGGCGACTGAGGTCACGCCTCTTCATGTTCGCTGTCACGGCGCGGTGTCAGGAACTCGCGAACTCGTGAGCGCGTTTGCTGGTCGCAGAGAACGAGACATCGGACTGGAGAAGTGCCCTCTACAGGTGATTCGCGTCGCTCGACGCGACGCCGCCGGCGACCTGCACTTCTCCCGCGACACTGGACCACCGCGATCCGCGTCTGGACGGGGCGATGCGCCGGCCGCGTTCGCCATTCTGAACGTGCGCCAGCGTCACGGTGATGCGTGTCGCTCATCATTGGCAACTCCGCCCGCCGGCGCAACGTTGACAGGGTGAAAGGAGAACTGATCATGTCGAAACCAAAAGACATCAACCTCAAACACAATGTCGAGTCTGAGCTGGAATGGGACCCGGAAGTCGACGCACGCAAGATCGGTGTCGCTGCTGAGGGCGGCGTAGTTACGCTCACGGGCCACGTCCCGAGTTACCCTGCAAAGTGGAGCGCGGAGCGGATTGCCAAGCGCGTTCGCGGCGTGCAGGGCCTCGCGAACGAGATCGAAGTGGATCTCGCCACAGGCGACCGCCTGGATGACGCCGCCATCGTCCAGTCGGCTCTGAGCGCGTTGAACTGGAACTTCACCGTTCCCAAGGACAGCATTCGGGTGGTGACGACGAAGGGCTTTCTCACCCTGGAGGGGGACGTGAAGTGGCAATTTCAGAAGCGCGCCGCCGAGGACGCCGTACGCCATCTGCGGGGCGTGCGCGGCGTCAGCAACCAGGTTGAGGTCAAGGCGCATGTTTACGCCGGCGACGTGAAGGCGAAGATCGAAGCGGCTCTCAAACGGAGCGCTGAAGTAGACGGCAAGCACGTCGTGGTCGAAACCAGCGGCGGGAGCGTCACGTTGCGCGGCGAGGTCCGCTCGTGGGCCGAGCATGACGACGCTGTGAGTGCGGCATGGGCTGCGCCTGGCGTGACGAAGGTCGTAGACCACATGTCGATCGCCGCGTAGTGCACAGAAGCGGGAGCGGCGGCCTCAGAGGAGGTGACTGACACTTCCGGTCGTCGCTCTCGATGTTCGACAGCAAGGTCGCGGGCAGCTCGCCGGCGCTCCCATCCGAGGTGACAGCCCTCGTTCTCCACTGTCGATATCCACTGCGAACTGGAGGCTCCATCATGACAGCGACTCTCGAGCGGCCGGACTTCATTCGGTGGTTCGACTCGGTGACTGCCGCCGATGTCCCGATCGTCGGCGGTAAGAACGCCTCCCTGGGAGAGATGATCGGCACGCTGCAGAGCGAAGGCGAAGGACCATCATGACTACTGAACTGATCAAGCGCATTCTCGTTCCGACGGATCTCAGCGACTTCTCCAAACGCGCGGCCGCGTGGGCGGCAATGTTCCACCGGCGCCTCGGCTCGCGCATCACGCTGCTGTACGCGAACGAGCCGTACGTTCCGGTCGACATCCTCGGAGGACCCGCTGGCTACGCTCTGCAAACGAACGCCGGGTTCCGGCAGGGCATCTCCGAAGGGTTGAGCGCGTTCGCGACCGAGTGCTTCCCGG
>JANMSA010000670.1:0-6344 GCA_031388865.1 Acidobacteriota bacterium
GGGTCGCATTCGAAGCGCCGGGGCAGACGAAACGCGCCGCGCAGATCACTGACGTCGACCAGATCTCACGCAACGCGTTCTCGCTCAGCGGCAAGTCCACGCGCGTGCGGATCTCCACCACGGGCCTCTCGTCGTTTCCGAAGCGCAACACCACCATCCACGTGCAGAGCGAAGACCTCCCGCTCGCGCCGCTGCCGATCACAACCACCGTCAGCGGCAGCACGCTGGTCTGCGACCGCATGCTCCTCGGCGTGCGCGTCGGACACACCGTCATCGTGACCGGCGAGCGCTCTGACGTCGCCGGCGCGTGGATCAGCGAGGCGCTGGAGATCGTAGAGTCGAACCTCGACCGCGGGAGGAGCGTCCTCAAATTCAAGTCGTCGCTCACGTATCCGCTCGTGCGCAAGACCGTCACCATCAACGCAAACGTGGCCCGGGCCACGCACGGCGAGACCGTCACCGAAATCCTCGGCGCCGGCGACGCCGCGCAGCCGTTCCAAAGCTTCACGCTACGACAGCCGCCGCTCACGCACGTCTCCGCCGACACCGACACTGGCACCGCCACCACGCTCGAAGTGCGCGTGAACGATCTGCTGTGGACCGAGGTGCCGAGCTTCTACGGACACGGCCGGGACGAGCGGATCTACGTCACGCGCCTCGACGACGACGGCAACACCACCGTGATCTTCGGCGACGGCCGCACCGGCGCGCGCCTGCCGACCGGCGAGAACAACATCACCGCGAAGTACCGGCGCGGCATCGGCTCCTCCGGCCTCGTGAAGGCGAACCAGATCTCGCAACTGATGTCGCGTCCCCTCGGACTGAAAGGCGCGACCAATCCGGTGGCGTCGCAGAACGCGGGCGACCGCGAGCCGCTCAGCGAGGCGCGCCAGAACGCGTCGCTGACCGCGCTCACCCTCGGCCGCGTGGTCTCGCTGCGCGACTACGAAGACTTCTCGCGCGCCTTCGCCGGGATCGCCAAGGCCGAGGCCACGTGGGCGTGGAGCGGACAGCAGCGGCATGTGCTCGTCACCGTGGCCGGACCCAAAGGCTCCACCATCGCGAACGGGAGCGATCTGCATCACAACCTCATCGGCGCGCTGCGCAAGTTCGGCGATCCGCACACGCCCATCCATCTGGTCTCGTATGTGCCACGCTGGTTCCGGCTGCAGGCCAGGATCAAAGTGGACGCGGAGTATCTGTCCGACAGAGTCTTCGCCGAGGTCGACGAAAAGCTGCGCGAGGCCTTCTCCTTCGACGCGCGCTCGTTCGGCCAGGCGGTCGGCTTCAGCGAAGTCGTGGCGGTCATGCATCGCGCTAAAGGGGTGATGGCGGTCGACGTCGATCGGTTTTATCCCTCGGAACAGGCGACGCCGGACGTGAAGCCGCGCATCGGCGCGGTGCGTTCTTCGGCCATGGCGCCCGCGCGGCTGGTGACCCTCGATCCGCGGCCGGTGAAGCTGGAGGTGATGACGTGAGCTTCGACTCCGCGCGCCTCTTCGAGCTGCTGCCGGCGTTCCATCGCATTCGCGACACCGAGATGGCGGCGCGCATCGAGGGAACTCTCGACGGGGCGGAGCAGTCGGAGCTGGCCACGATCGTCGGAAAGTTCAGCGCGAACACGGCCACGCTCGCAGACTCGCTCCGCCTGCGCGAGCTGGAGGCGAGGCGCGACGCCGGTCCGCTGCGCGCGCTGCTGATGATCCTCGGCGAGCAGATCGCCGTGCTCGAGGAAGACCTCGAGCAGCTCTACGACGACCAGTTCATCGAGACCTGTGCGGAGTGGGTGGTGCCGTACATCGGCGATCTCGTTGGCGCGCGCGGCATCTCCGCCATCGAAGGGGCGCGTTACTCACGGCGCGCGGAGGTGGCGAACACCATCGGATTCCGCCGGCGCAAGGGCACGGCATCGATGCTGGAGGAGCTCGCACGCAGCGTCACCCAGTGGGACGCGGTGGTGGTCGAGTACTTCCTGCTCCTGGCCACCACGCAGTCGATGCTCCACGTGCGGCTGGATAACCTCTCCTTCGCCAGCATCCGCAACCGCGACCACGAGTATCGCAACACGCCGTTCGATCGCACTGCGCACAACGCCGAGGTGCGCAACATCTCCCGCGGCAGCGGGCAGTACAACATCCCCAACATCGGCATTCATCTGTTCCCAATCCAGTCGTACGCGGTGACGGACGGCGAGCCGTTCGCCGTCGATGCGTTGCGATACACCTTCGATCCCCTCGGCCGTGACATTCCGCTCTACAGCGAAGGCACGGCGGAGACGACCATCGAGCAGCTCGCGACCCCGGCGAACGTGCCGCTGCCGATCCGCCGCCGCGTCTTCGCGAGCCACCCCGCCGACTTTTATACCGGCAGCGTGACCGTGGAGGTCGACGGCGCGGACGTGCCGGCGTCCGACATCCGCATCTGCAGCCTCGACGACGCCGGCGGGACGTGGGCCCATGTTCCAGCGGCGTCGCTGCCGAGCGGCAACCGCGGCGTCATCGTCGATCCTGAGCTCGGACGCCTGGCGCTCTCCTCGCCCGCGACCAAAGTGCGTGTGACGTACCACTACGGATTCAGCGACGCCATCGGCGGCGGCCAGTACCCGCGCTCGTCGGTCATCGACAACGCGGACTCGGAGATCGTGCCGGTCGGCGAGAACGGCAGCATCGCCGCCGCACTGCAGCAGCTGCTCGACATCTGGACCCTCGGCGGCGGGCAGCCCAACGGCATCGTCGAGCTGACCTCGAGCACCACGCACGACGAGTCGCTGACGATCGCCGTCCCGGCGGGGATGAAGATCGAGATCCGCGCCGCGAACGGCAAGCGTCCCGTGGTCGTGCTCAGCGGCACGCCAACGATCACCGGCGGCGACGGCTCGGCCTGCACCCTCAACGGCCTCCTGCTTGCGGGCGAGCCGATCTCCGTTCCGGAACCGGGGAACCTGCTGCAGACGCTGCGCATCGTGCATTGCACGCTCACGCCGGCGAACGATCCGCGTCTCGTCGTCGAAGCGACGAAGACCAACGTCGAGATCGAGCGGAGCATCATCGGCGCGCTGCGCGTGGCCAGCACCGGCGAGACGTCGATCAAAGACAGCATCGTCGACGCCGGTGGGCCGGAGAACGTCGCCTATGCCGGCGCGGCAGGACCGGGCGGGCCCCTGACCATCGTCGACTCCACCGTCATCGGCCGCGTCTCCACGCGCCGCATGACCCTGGCTTCGAACACGATCTTCCACGCCAAAGGCACGCTGGCCGTGTACGCCGAGCAGGTGCAGGAAGGATGCGTGCGCTTCTCCTACGTGCCCTGGGGCTCGCGCGTGCCGCGTCGCTATCGCTCGCAGCCCGCCACCGCGGACCTGGTCACGAAAGTGAAGCCCGTCTTCCGCTCCATGCGATTCGGCGATCCGGCGTACATGAGCCTCTCCCGCGGCACGTCCGCGCTGATCCGCGCGGGCGCGGACGACGGCGCCGAAATGGGTGTTTTTCACGATCTTCATCAGCCGCAGCGCGAGGGCAACCTGCGCACGCGGCTGGACGAGTACCTCCGCTTCGGACTCGAGGCGGGGATCTTTTTCGCCGGGTAGCCGGCCGAGGTCACGACGATGGCAGGGGATTACAGCCGCACCACCTTCGATCCGAAAAAGCATTACACGCGCGTGCTGATGCAGCAGGGCCGCGTCCAGCTCGATTCCGACTGGAATGAGCAGGGCGCACTGATCGCGCATCGCATCGAGACCGAGTCGGTCGACGTCATCGGGATCACCGGCGCGCCGAAGGCCGGCGGAAACTTCCGCGTCGGAGTCACGCCCGACGGCAGCGACCTCACCATCGCGGCCGGCCGCATTTACGTCGATGGACTGCTGTGCGAGTTGGAAGCGATGCCGATCGCGGCAGAGGTGGCAGCGGGCGCGAGTCTCACGCTCCCCACGCTCTGGCTGGACGGACGCGAGCTCGCGCAAGAGCAGTGGTTGGAGGTCACAGTCGGCAACAACGCCGCGCAGATTCTGAAGATCCAGGCCGTCGAAGAGGGAACGTCGACGCTCACGCTCGCACAGGCGATCTCGAACGGCGGCACCGCCGAGATCCGCCGCGTGACAACCTACCTCACACAGCCCGATCCTCCCGCCGAGACGACGTTCGACAACGTGGCCGATGGCCGCTATCTCGTGTACCTCGACGTCTTCGAGCGCGAAGTCAGCGCCATCGATGACCCGCAACTCCGCGAGATCGCCCTGGGCGGTCCCGACACCGCGCGCCGTCTCGAGACGGTCTGGCGCGTCGCCCTGCTCGCCGTTCCCGAGAACGCCACGTGCGATTCCGCGCCGGCGCCGCTGAAGAACGCCACGCTCCCGACAACCGGCCTCCTCGCCGCGCGCACGCGCCCGCCCGACGACGAGCCCGATCCCTGTCTCCTGCCGCCGAGCGCGGGCTATCGCGGCCTCGAGAATCAGCTCTACCGCAT
This sequence comes from Acidobacteriota bacterium, assembly GCA_031388865.1. Taxonomy (GTDB): domain Bacteria; phylum Acidobacteriota; class Thermoanaerobaculia; order Gp7-AA8; family Gp7-AA8; genus QHVT01. Next base: position 4,465 of record JANMSA010000670.1, read on the forward strand.
CGAGATCCAGAACGGCGGGCAGCTTCCGTCCGGAAGCTCTCCGACGTTCAAGTGGTCGCGCGACAACGCCACGATCGAAGCCGGGATCACGAACGTCTCCGGCGCAACCGTCACCGTTACCGAGGTTGGAAAGGACGATGTCCTCCGCTTCAACATTGGCGACTGGGTGGAGATCGTCGACGACGCGTCCGTGCTCTCCGGCACCGCGCGCGCTCTCGTGCTGATCGACGACCTCGTGGATGCCACGGGCGTGATCACATTTGCCGGCGCGCCGGCGATTCCGCCCACCGGCACGAAGGGCCTCCGCCTCCGCAAGTGGGACCAGGGGAGCGAGGGCCTGGCGATCGCCGCCGACACGTGGACCGACCTCGAGGCCGGCGTGCAGGTGCGCTTCTCGCCCGGGCTCTATCACAGCGGCGACTACTGGGTCGTCCCGGCGCGCACCGCCATCGCCGACGTGCTGTGGCCACCTTTCGAAACGCCCGCCACGGCGCCCATTCCACAGCCGCCCCTCGGCGTGCGCCATCACTACGCGCGCCTGGCCATCGCCACGAAGAAGGGCGAGGACTTCACGGTCGAACACGACTGCCGCGAGCTGTTCCCGCCGCTCACCGACATCTGGGCCGAGGACGTCAACTTCGACAACGGGCATTGCCGGCTCGACGGCGCGAACACCGTGCAGGACGCGCTCGACGCGCTCTGCGAGCGCACCGACATCCGCACGCACAACAAATACCTGCACGGCTGGGGCGTCGTGTGCGGACTGCAAGTGCGTTGCTCCGGCGACACCACCGTGCGCGTGCTGCCCGGTTATGCGCTCGACTGCGAGGGATACGACATCCATCTGCGCAGGCCGCGGACGCTGGACATCAACACGCTGCCTTACCGACCCGCCTCGCTGCCGTCCGGCGGATCGCTGCCCGGCGGGCCGGCCTCGCTGCCGCGCGGCCTCGACGAAGTGTGTCTGGTCATCGAGCGCGGCCCGGACGGTCAGCCGCAGTTCCGCCTGAAGGACCACGATCACAAGGACACGCTGAAGGAGATCCTCGACGGCACGCTGCTGATGGATTTCTACGAGCACTGCCTGAAGCCGTTCACCGACTACTTCCGCTCCAACCTCGATCCGGGCGAGGCGGACCCGAATCGCGTCAGCACGGGACAGAGCCGCGTCATCTCCATCTGGAATCTGCTCATTCAGCTTTGGAACCCGACCAACGGCGGCCGCGTGTATCTCTCCGCGCGCGAGCACGAGCTGCTGCTGGACGTCTACGCCGACCTGAAGAAGCTCGCCGCCAGCACGACGTTCTGCACGCTGCTCGACGGCCTGCGCGAGCCGCCCGATTATCCATTCAGCGGCGCGCCAATGCGCACGATCTTCGGCAAGAGCAATCACACGCGCGTGCGCGTGTCGCCGGATGGACGCTTCGCGGTGACCATGGGCTCGGGCGACAGGATCGACGTCTTCGAGAACGGACAGATGGTGCGTCAGATCGCATTCTTCAACGCCGGCGCGACCGTGCGCGACGTGGCGTTCGTGACGCCGGAGCGCATTGTGGCCGTAGCCACGCTGCCGGGCGGCGGCAGTGCCGTCGGCGTGCACGACCTCGGCGGCGGGAACTGGAGCAATCAACGAAACATCCCAAACGAAGAGATCGTCACGCTGGGCTTTACCGAAGGCAACCGGACGCTGTACGGCGTGTCGCTGAATCGCGGGCTGATGGAGATCCCATCGACCGGGGCGCCGCGGCTCCTGGGCGAACCTATCGCCGCCAAGGGACACCTGCTGCTGGTCGAGCAGGGACAGCGGCCGATGGCCATCCTGACGTCGCGCCTCAGTGCGACCACTGGCCCGCCCGACATGACGAACCCGAAGTACAACG
>JANMSA010000680.1:0-1904 GCA_031388865.1 Acidobacteriota bacterium
CCTTCGAAGTGTTGTGTGGCACGTCAATGCGCATGGTTCCTCCTGGCGAGTGTTTAGTCTTCGAGTCTTCAAGTCTTCGAGTCTTCGAGTACTTGCAACTCCGAGTCCGTCCGCGGACCGTTCGGAATCTCGAAGACTCGAAGGCTCGAAGGCTCGAAGGCTCGAAGACTTGCGTCTTCGAAAAGGCCGAGGGATACTCGGTACGGGACTTCCGCTGGGTCGTACGCCATGCTTTCCAAAGTGTGGAGCGCTGCGACGCTCGGAATTGATGCGGTAAGAATCATCATCGAAGTGGACGCCCGGCATGCTCAGCAGCCGGGGTACACGTTATCCGGCCTGCCCGATCCGGCAGTGCGGGAGTCCTATTCGCGTGTCCGATCCGCTCTCGCGAACTGCGGGTTCTATCTGCCGGCGCGCCACATCACCGTGAACCTTTCACCAGCGGACGTGCGGAAGGAAGGGTCCGGCTTCGACCTGCCCATCGCCATCGCCCTGCTCCACGCGATGGAGGTGCTGCGCGAGGAAGACGTCAAGGGCCGCGTCTTCGTTGGAGAGCTTTCGCTCGACGGGACGCTGACGCCGGTGCGTGGCACGCTCTCGGTCTCGGCGGCTCTGGCGACGGCGAGCGATGTCCGTGAGCTGATTGTCCCTGCCGCGAATGCGAACGAGGCAGCGGCCGTGGTTCGCGTAAGGGTCATCGGCGTGCCGCACCTCCCGGCGCTCCTGAGACACCTCACCGGTGAGGAGTCCATCGCGCCCTCCGTGTCCGCGACGAGCGGGGAGCGTGTCGATGACGGCGCGGACTTTTCGGATGTGCGCGGACAGGCACAGGCGAAGCGCGCGCTGGAAGTCGCCGCCGCGGGGGGCCACAACGTGATGATGATCGGCCCGCCGGGATCGGGAAAGACCATGCTGGCCAGGCGGTTGGCGACGATCCTGCCGAACCTCTCGCTCGACGAAGGCATCGTCACGACGAAGATCCACTCCATCGCGGGTGTGCTCGCGGCGGGCGGCGGTCTACTGACGCGCCGGCCCTTCCGAGCACCGCATCACACGATCTCCACGGCCGGGATGGCGGGAGGAGGGACACCTCCTCGACCGGGCGAGGTCAGCCTCGCCAATCACGGCGTGCTCTTTCTCGATGAGCTGCCGGAGTTTCGACGGGAGACGCTGGAAGTCATGCGCCAGCCGATGGAAGATGGGACCGTCACCATTGCCCGCGCTGCGCGCACGACAACCTTCCCGGCCCGCTTCACGCTGGCGGCCGCACTCAATCCCTGCCCTTGCGGCTACTTCAACGACTCCCGGCGCGAATGCACCTGCACGCCGCACCAGATCGCACGCTACCTGGCGAAGATCTCCGGACCGCTGCTGGACCGCGTCGACCTGCAGGTGGAGGTGGCGGCGCTCACGACGGAGGAGATCTCGTCCGTGGAGTCAGGGGAGTCTTCGGACTCGATCCGCGCGCGCGTCGACGCCGCGCGCCAGATTCAGCGCGATCGCTTTCGCACAGCAGCGATTCCCTGCAACGCGGAAATGACGCCCCGTCTCGTTCGCAAGGTCTGCGAGCTCGATGCGCCGGGACGGCGTCTGCTGTTCGCGGCGATCGAGAGACTGGGACTCTCCGCGCGCGCCCACGACCGCATCCTGAAGGTGTCACGCACCATCGCCGACCTCGACGGATGCGAGCGCATCGAGTCCGGTCACGTTGCCGAGGCGGTGCAGTACAGGGCGCTCGATCGGGCGTACTTTCGGTGACGATTCTTTCTGCTCAGGGAACTGCCGCGGGACTCGAGGAGGAGAAGCAGCACAATTATGGCATGCCAGCGGGCGCTGTTCGAAGCCCGTTGGATGGGGATGCGTCTCCGGCCGTAAACCGACGCCCAACCGCACTTACCCAATCG